>JALGZU010000018.1 GCA_025774735.1 candidate division LCP-89 bacterium
AACAGGTTGGCACGGTTTCTATTCTCCAATCGAGTACGTCATCCCGGAAGCGGCTGAAAATCTGCGCGCCTGCCTCCATACCGCCTGGACGGCTGGTGGATTCGTCGAGATGACGGACCTTAGTGTGGCTGATGGATACCTGACGCCGGGGCAGGTTGAAGAATTGGTGGTCACGGTGCAGAACAAAGGCTGGGGCACCTCCGAACCGGTCAGTTTCCAGATCAGTACGGCAGATCCTTATGTGTCCGTAGAACCGGTACAGGTGGAAGTGGATTCCTTAGAGCGGCGCACATTCTTTGACAATTCAACCGATCCCATCACGGTGACTGTTGCGCCGGATTGCCCCATCGGACATAAAGCTTATATTACATTTACGTTGGATCAGGGGAGCTTCATCCGCACTCAACTCTGTTCCCTGTACGTTGGTCAACCGACACTGCTATTCGCTGACGGCGCCGAAACCGGTCTGAACAACTGGGTCATCAACAGTTCCTGGGGATTGGACGGCAATGATCCCCAATCCGGCGCCTACAGCTTTTCCGATTCGCCCGGCGGCAATTATTCCAACAACGCTATCTCTCTCATGACCCTGGCGAACGCGCTGGACCTGACGAACTTCGAAACCGCCTGGTTGGAATACTGGACACGCTGGGAGATCATGTGCCTGGAGGACTTCGGTCAGGTGGAAATCTCCACAAACGGAGGCGTTTCATGGACGCCCCTCTCCGGTATCTATACTACCCCCGGCAGTGGAGATGGCGTGCAACCGGACAATCAGCCAGGATACGACGGCGCTTCACCCATCTGGCTGCATGAGGTCGTTGATTTGAATCCCTATCTCGGTCATTCCAATGTCCTGCTTCGCTTCGAATTCAGATCGAACAACTCTGCGACACTGGATGGCTGGTATGTTGACGACATACAGGTAATGGGTTTCCCGGAAGAACCTTCCTATCCTGATATAGACGTTACACTGTTACCTTACGGGCTACCCATCCAGATCCCCGCGACCGGCGGCAGCTTCGATTTCAATATTATGGTGTCGAACAATGAGGCCGTCCCCGTCACATTCAGCGCCTGGACGGACATCACCCTGCCCAACAGCAGCATCTACGGGCCCGTCATCGGACCGGTCGAGCTGATCCTGCCCGGCAGCGTATCCATCAATCGAGACCGCACTCAGACGGTTCCGACCACCGCACCGACGGGGATGTATCACTACTATGCTTACGTGGGCGACAACCTGGGCAACGTCTGGGGCGAAGACCATTTCGACTTCGAGAAGCTGGCCACCGGCGATGGAATTGTGATCGGTGACTGGGCGAGCTACGGTGAAGAATTCAATCTGAGCGCCACTGAGATGAGTGCAACGATCCCGGCGAAATTCGTTTTTACTGGCGTTTACCCGAATCCGTTCAATCCGACAGCCACGCTATCATTTGACTTGCCCAAAGCTGCGAAAGTATCCTTGTCCGTGTACGACATCTCCGGCCGCCTGGTAACTGCTCTGGTAGACGGCTGGCGGTCCACTGGTACCCACGAGGTCACCTTTGACGGATCGGACTTGGCGACGGGGATATACATATACAATCTAACCGCGGGTGAATACACTGCCAGCGGTAAAATGGTACTGATGAAGTAACGTCAATCATAAATCTAAGCTCAGGAGGCTGTTATGAAAACGTTATCAATAGTTTTTGCGGTCTTTTTCGTCACCGGTATGGCAGCAGCGACGATCATCAACGTACCCGGAGGTTATCCTACCATTCAGGCGGGAATCGACGCTGCAAGCGCCGGAGATACGGTTCTGGTTGCGCCGGGCATCTACGTTGAGAATGTGCAGTTGACCGGAGGCGCCACTGCCGAAAACCTCACCCTGATGGGTTCGGGCATGGAGAACACTATCGTGGACGGCGGCGGACTCTTCAACGTCATCTACGTCTATCAGGTCAGCAATGTCACCATCGAAGGATTTACGGTTCAGAACTCCCACCAGGGCGGCGGAGCGCCGGGCAACGTGGGTATTCATCTGAATCCGATCTCGTCGAGCGGGACGAAAATCGTGAAGAACTGCCACGTAAAAAACTGCGGTAACGGGATCGATATCTGGAACGATTTCGGAGGGGTGGCCTACATCGAACACAACATTATCAGTGATAACATCTATGACGGCTTCGATCCCTATTTGGGGACTACCTACCTGACCAACAACACCATCGTCAACAACGGGAGTGACGGTTACAGCGACTGGTCAGGCGGCGGCGTCGTGTACATCAAGAACAACATCATCGCCAACAACGGCCGCTACGGTATCTACAAGCACCAGACAACACCGGTGTTCATCAGCTACAATGACGTCTGGAATAACGCAGAAGGCGCCTACTATGAAGGCTATTCCGGCCCTGCGATCCCCTTTGTACCCAATCCCGGTACGGGGGAAATCGCCGCCGATCCCCTCTTCTTCGGCAATCCCTTTGATTACTACATCACCTGGGCGAATTATCCAGTTCCCGATCCCACTAAATCGCCCTGCATCGATGCCGGCGATCCAACCCTGCCCGTCGATCCTGACGGCACGGTTCCCGACATGGGCGCTTTCTACTTTCACCAGGAATGGCACGACGTCGAAATAACCCTGACGCCCTTCAACCCACCCATTCTGATCCCGGCGTCCGGTGGCAGCTTCGATTTCAATGTGCTGATCACCAACAACGAAGCTGTTCCTGTAGGGCTTGATGCCTGGATCATGGTAACACTGCCGAGTGGAACTTTATATGGCCCGGTACTCGGACCGGTTGATCTGACCATGTCCGGGAGTGGCTCCATTGATCGCGACCGCACGCAGAGCGTCCCTGCAGGTGCACCCCCTGGAACTTACACCTATTCCGCTCACGTCGGCATTTTTCCTACGACCATCTGGAACGGCGGCGGTTTCGATTTCGAGAAGCTGATTGATGGGGATGGAATCCCGGTTTCGCAGTGGTTGAACACCGGATCGAGCTTTGAGGGTGAAATGGCCCTTCAGGTGCCGACCACACCTGTTGGGTTCGTACTACTCAGCGCCTACCCCAACCCCTTCAATCCCACCACCACGATCAGCTACTCGCTGCCGGAGGCATCCAGGATCGACCTGACAATCTTCGACCTCAACGGCCGCAGAATCGCCACCCTGGTGGACGGCTGGCGGGATGCGGGGTATCACGAAGCGACATTCGATGGATCGCATCTTGCCTCGGGCATGTACGTTTTCACGCTGGTGGCAGGGAATTTCGCCGAGAGTGGCAAGATGGTGCTGGTGAAGTAAACTGTAAAACCTTATCTCACCAGCAAAGAAAGAGAGCCCGGTTCCGGGCTCTCTTTCTTTATCTACTGAGTGGGGAAAGAAAGCTATGGGAAATAAAAAATCCGGTACCGATGGATGTACTGAGGAATGGAAAATTGCAGAGGTTAGTGCGGGCAACTGTTTTTAAAGGAGATACAACGAGAATTCCTATCTTGGCATAAAATAATTTTGTCTTTACAAAAAAAGTTCTTGACTTTGTAGAAAAATTACATTATATTGGAACACAAATGGTATTAATTAATAGGAGTTTATCATGAAAAAATTTACAGCTTTAATAGCACTTATGCCGCTATTGTTACTCAATCCACCTCCTGGGCTGACCGAAACCTATGTTAGCGGTGAACAATCCGGTTATTGGGGGATAGAAGGTTCCCCATATCTAGTCACTGGAGAAATAATAATTTCATCTGATAGTGTTCTCGTAATTGAAGCTGGAGTGGAAGTCAATTTTCAAGATCATTACAAATTCATCGTCAACGGCAGCTTAGAGGCAATTGGAAATGAAAGTGATTCAATCACATTCACAGCAACTAATAGCACAGTGGGTTGGCATGGTATAAGGTTTATCGATGCAACAGGCGATAACTACATCGAATTCTGCATAATACAATATGGAATAGCTACCGGCTCAGATCCGGATAACTTTGGTGGTGGTATTTATTGCATTAATTCAAGTTTAACTGTAGGACACTGCAGGATATCCCAGAATCAGACTATAACTGGAAAGGGTGGTGGTATTTTTTCTGAAAATTGTGGTTATACAACAATTTATGAAAATACAATCACTCTTAACATCGCAGAACACGGTGCAGGCGTTACGTTCCATTACAGTGGAGGTTTAATCGAAGGAAACTCTATCTGCCATAACGACGCCATTAACTGGAGTGGGGCTGGAATTGCGTTGAGAGGCTGTTCCCCGACTGTCCAAAATAATATTGTAAACGACAACAACTCAATAGAGGATTCAGGAACTGGTATTTACGCAGATTTTTCTTCACACCCTCTCATCGCTTACAATGAAGTTTGTAATAATAATAACATAGGAATCTTCGCTGGCGTAGATTGTAACCCAGTTTTAGACAATAACACAATCAGTGAGAATGGTAGTTACGGCGTCGAGGCTTATGACAACTCTCACATCAGTGGCACGAATAACATTATCTGGAATAATGGTGATATCTTTTCAATCGTGTCTAACTCATCGATATCGCTGGAATACTCTGACATAGAAGACGGCTGGCCTGGCACCGGTAACATCGATGAAGATCCCATATTCGTTGATCCGGGAAATGATGACTTCCACCTGATGGCCAATTCACCATGCATCGATGCCGGAGATCCATCCTCACCGTTGGATCCCGATAATACAATTGCAGACATGGGAGCTTATTACTTTAATCAAGACTCCGTCGCAATTCTATCATGGGATCCGGGCAGTCACGACTTCGGCGAAATACCGGTGGGATACTCATCTTCCAATTTCACATTTACATTAACTAACGAAGGTGAAGAAAACAGTTCGGGATCAGTTAGCACAACCGGTGACTTCCACATTTCCGGTGGCGCTTCCTACAGTTTAGACCCCAGTCAAACCGCCACTTTCGACGTCTATTTCCAGCCGACAATCCTCGGAAGCTTAAATGGAACGCTTACTGCATCTTCTGCTAACCAGCCTTCGGCTGATCTTTCTGGGACGGGTGTCGAAAGTCCACCGGGCTGGCAGTTCGATATTACCTGTACCGGTGAAGAGGGCACCGCGCCCAATCAATTCATAATTACAATCGGTGGTTCCGATCAACAGTTGTTCACGCCGGCGCCCCCGCCCCCACCTGAATACATGTGTTGGACACAATTGTGGGATACGACAACGGTTCCCTGGGGTGGGCCCTACGCAGAAATGATCTATGAATGGTTCGGTACAACAGAATACGTCTGGACTATAGAACTCGATCCCAATGGAAATGTCATGCCGCCTGAATCTCGGACTTCCACATTCACCTGGGATCCGCTTGAACTGCCGAACGTGGCCCCAGATTACCACTTCTGGATTGAAGATGACAGCGGCAATGTTGTCGTTGCAGACATGTCTCAGCTCGATTCTCTTCAAGTGACGGGCACCTCAACGGTGTTTTATCATATCAAATATGGATATGAACTGATCTGGGAGCTGCTTATCACTTGCACTGGAGAACAAGGTACCGCCCCGAACGAGTTTTTCTTAAACATCGGTGGTGGAGATCAGACCATTAACATCCCAGCTCCCCCAACCCCGCCTGAATACATGTGCTGGACTCAGATGTGGGACGCCAGTGTTTTACCATGGGGTGGTCCCTATGCGGAAATGATATGCCCATGGATTAATACCAATGAATATACATGGACGATCGAATTGGATCCCAATGGCAATGTGATGCCTCCGATTTCCAGAACTTCAATATTAACCTGGAATCCCAGCGATCTGCCTTTTACCCCGGCCGATTACAAGTTTTCTCTACTGGATGAAATTGGCGGCGTAGTGATCGCTGACATGGCTCTGGAAGATACCTTAACAGTGACAGGAGATTCGACAGTTTTCTACCATCTGAAATACGGTCGCACCAACGTTCCTTACGTGTTCGATCTCAGCCAGTACTGGAACTTGATATCATTACCGGTGATGCCCGCAAATCCAAACTTGAATGATCTTTTCCCAAATGCCACTGTGGCTTATGGTTTCGAAAGCAACACCTATGTTGAGGCAAGTCAATTGGATAACGGCAAAGCCTATTGGGTGTACGTCCCGGATGCGGAAATTGATTCGGTTTGGGGCATGCCCTTCGGATTCTTTAACACAGCGGTCACCCCTCCCTGGGAAATGATGGGAAGTGTTTACGAATCCGCGATCCCAACCGTTTCGCCGGGAAGTATGGTGGTCATGTACGGTTTCGATCAAACCTATTATCAAGTGCCAAGCTTCACCATGGATCCCGGTTTGGGTTACTGGGTGAACTTTACCGACGATGTCATCAACTTCAGTCTGGGAGAACCTTCCGATGGAATCTCGTTGGGAAAATCCATAATCGCGAAAGGGAATCAATCATCGACAGCATTGTTATGTGAGATTGACGAGGATTGGGAATTACCGGTAGTTGTAACTGGTGAAGAAGGAGGCGCCCCAAATCAATTTACCGTCTACATAGGTGGGGCAGAGACTCAAACCTTTACACCTGCACCACCCCCTCCGCCCCAATATATGACCTACGCTCAACTATACGATAGCGCCTGGGCTGGCCCATACTTCCGAATGATAGATACTTGGCCATCGCCGAATCTAATGTGGTGGAGACTCGAGATCGATCCTAACGGCAACATTATGCCGCCTGAATCCCGCACAACGGTGGTAACCTGGGATCCGAATAATCTACCGACTGAATTTGACTTCTTCATTCTTGATGCAGTAAGCGGCGATACCGTAATCGCTGATATGCGAGCAGACAGCACCTTCAGCACTACCGGAAATCAGAATGTATATTTTAACATTTTTGCCCTATCCCCAGCGTCATCGGATCTTACGATAACCTTGACTCCCTTTAATCCGCCCATCCAGATTCCGGCTTCAGGAGGCAGCTTCGACTACAACATCGCAATTGCAAATAACGGCGCTACGCCGGTTGTCGGTGATGTCTGGTGTGACGTGACACTACCCAATGGTAATCCCTATGGTCCGACACTTGGACCGGTGAACCTTACGTTCCCAGTCGGATTCTCAGGCAACCGGGACAGAACTCAGGACGTGCCGTCAATAGCGCCTCTGGGCGTGTACAGCTACAACGGTTACGTCGGTATATACCCTGACACCGTCTGGAACCAGAGTTCCTTCGAGTTTGAGAAACTTGAAGTCGGCGATGGTGAGTTCATTTCTGAATGGTTCAATTACGGGGAGAGTTTCGAGGAGTGGTTAACTGATCCGTTGGCTGGTGTAGAGGAAATTCCTTCTGAATTCGCCTTGAATGGTACTTTCCCCAATCCCTTTAATATGACTTCAGTCGTTAAGTACTCCCTGCCAGAAGCCTGTAATGTTTCTCTGACAATCTATGACATCAGCGGACGTATGGTGAGTGAGCTGGTGGACGGCTGGAGGGATGCTGGTTACCATGAAGCCACGTTCGATGGATCGCACTTGGCCTCAGGCATGTACATCTTCACACTGAAAGCAGGGAATTTCGTCGAAAGCGGAAAAATGGTGCTGATAAAGTAGTCTAAACTAACTTATAATAAGAAGTCCGGACGGTGACGCCCGGACTTTTTTTGTATTCTCGAGATGCGTTTTGCAGGTTCTATTTCATCAAGACAAGCTTACCGCTGGCGTTAAAATCTCCGGCGTCGAGCCGGTAGAGGTAAACACCCGATACGAGGTTCGAACCGTCCAGAGTCACACCGTGCATCCCGGCGTCCCGCCAGCCGTCCACCAGGGTCATTAGCAAACGGCCGGAAATGTCGTAGACGTTCAAGCTGACCTCACATGCCTGCGGCAGCCCAAACCGCAGGGTCGTCTCCGGGTTGAAGGGATTCGGATAGGCGCCGAAGAGAACGAAGTCTGTGGCAGCAGCGGCAGGCTCGACGGTTTCGAACGGTTCGCCCGTGCAGGCCCATCCCTGCACGCCCGACGATCCATCGCCGTCGGCCAGTTTTTCGAATTCGAACGAACTCTCCGCCCAGGCCTGATCAGGATAGGATCCCCAGCGCAGGAAATATTCATACTGGCCAGCCGGAGCCGCCTCGGGAACCATCTGAGTCCGGTCGCGGTCAATCTGGTTGCCCGAGGACATGGTGAGGGTCACCTGGAGCAGCGCGCCCGTTTCCGATCCGTTGGGCAGCTTGGCCGCAGTCCAGACCGTTGCCGTTATATTGTTTGACGAATTGTTCGTCAGAGCTCCATTCCAGTCGAAGCTGCCGCCGGACGCGGGAATTTGTATCGGTGTCCCGTAGGGGGTCAGCACTGCTTCGAGTTCGTTGGTGACGTTCAGGTGAATGTAAACCTCACCATTCCATTCACCGTATACCAGATCCAGGTCACCGTCTTCGTCCCAGTCGTTCAATTCAAGGTGCGTCCAACCACCCGGATCGATGATCGTTCCCAGGGCGGTTAACTCGTAATCGCTTTCGAAGACCGGGCTGGCGTTCGTGCCGGAATTGGGATAGTAAACCACCGTCCCCTGCCACCAGCCGAAGACCAGATCCTTCAAACCGTCTCCGTTCAGGTCGCCGATATCCGGGGCGTTTTTGATCTGGGTGACACCCGGTGTACAGCTCAGGTAGAAGAAATCGCTGAAAGCCGGATCCTCATTGGTGCCGGTGTTCAGATACACCCGGATGTTGGCGTTATCGTTGCCGATCACCAGGTCCTTCATGCCGTCTTCGTTCCAGTCGTTGACCACCGGGATGGCCAGTTGGCTGACGTCGATATCGATGCCGCCGGCCTGTAAATGACCCATGTCTCTCAATTCCGGTACAGTCGGCGTCCCGATATTTTGGAAATAGTGTACATGTCCGTCATATTCGCCCACCAGCAGGTCGGTATCGCCGTCTTCGTCCCAGTCCACCATCTGTGGACTCGCACCCATGCATCAACCGTAGGTGACTGCGATGGTAGATCCCCCTGCACTCAACTCCGTGCGGGTGAGAAATTCAGGATCCTCGTTCGTGCCGGTGTTGGGATAATAGAAGATATTGCCGTAATAATAGACTCCCACCATGATATCCTTGTCCCCGTCGTGATCCCAGTCGCCGACGTTGGGGATGACCCCATTGTTGTCCGTCATGATGGTCTGTCCCGCACCCCAGGTGATAAACTCCGCAGGTTCGAAGACCGGGATGACGGTGCTCCATCCGGTGGCCGTTAGAGCCAGAACGAGAGCTCCGCAAGCAAACCATTTCAAACTTTTCATTTCTAAACCTCCTTGCTGGTGAGATGACGTTGTTCTGTAGAGACAGAAACAATATAAGTAATTATGCGCCGAATTGCAAGTGAAAATTTCTGCCAGAGCAATTTTTCTGAAAAATCAAGCCAAAAAGCAGAATCCTTCGAAAAGACTTGATTTTTATAAAATAACCTGTATTATTCGGTGGATAGCACTTTTTCACGAACTCGCCGGAATTTTAATTGATCGAAATTGATGGTGTACTAAACATAACGTCAATCCAAATGCGGAGGTACGATCATGGGTTCCATTCTCTTTATGAAGCCGGTTCTCAATACGGTTTCGCAGGGCAAGCTTTTCAGCAGAGTGGTTGCAATCATCTTACGCATCGTGGCTATTATCGCCATCATTAAGGGTGTAGTAAGCTGGATCGGGATATGGACGCTGGTGTTTCATCTATCCGCACTGGGTGTCATCGGCGGTATCATCTTCCAGTTGATTTACGTCATCGCCATCTACATGGTGGTGCACGTTATCCTCATCCGGGCTGCCCAGATTAGCAACCTGCCTGCTGCCGATTATACCGTCATCCCCATTATCGCCATTTTTCTAAAGCTGGTCGGTGAGGTTTTCGCCTGCTTCGTGGTGCCCGTTGCGGTGGGAGCCTGCATCTTTATCTGGTTGGCTGGATACGGGGTTTTCGACATGATCTGTCCCATCTCTGAGTGCGTCCCTTATCTTGGCAGCGGTGGGATATTTCTGTGCGGGCTGTTCGTGATGATCTTCGGTGTGGTCATCTCCTTCCTGGTGCTGATGTACTGTTACTTCCTCTCCGAATTCACTATCGTTTTCGTCGATATCGCCGGTAGCACAAAGGCGACCCGGCAAATCGCTGAGCAGTACGACAAATCGGAGGGCGCACCACCTTCGACCGGGTAAGGGTGACTGGCTCTCTGTGATGTCTGCTTAACGGTTCATCGGCAGTAAATGTTCTGAACGCAAAAGCGAGGTTCGCCTCGCTTTTGTCGTCTAAATAATATAGCGTATTAGGCCGGATTCTCTGAAACCGAGATTTACTTGAATCGCCTATGCTCCCTCGAAAAATAATCCTTCTGCCAATGGGCGACTTTCACGGCGAGGATTAGCAGCGCCAACAGGTTGGGGAAGCTCATCAAAGAGAGGGCGATGTCGCCCAATCCCCAGACCACTTCCAGCGCCAGCATCGAGCCCAGGAAGTTGAAGAAGACGTACACCCACTTGTAAGGCAGGACGGCTTTATCCCCCCAGAGATACTGTACGCTCCGGTCGCCGTAGTACGACCATGAAATCATGGTCGAAATGGCGAACAGGAAGACGCCGATTGTCACCAGCCAGCTTCCCCAGGGTCCTCCGCCCAAACCCCTCGAAAAAGCGAAGGCGGTCAGCAGAGAACCGTTCTGGCGCATTAGCCCGTAAACCAGCAAGCTGCCGGGATCAGCATCACCTTCGAGAACGGTCACAGCACCATCCTCACCGACCGATATTTTCCCGCTGAACAGATCCGCTTCGGAAAATCCGATCAGTGCGCCCTCAACTGAACCGTGGTTGGCGCCGATGACGACATCTTCCACTTCTCCATAAACAACTTCTAACTCGCCCACGAAGCGGTCGCCCTCAAGTTCGGTATTCATCGTGTAAGAGGATCCCGGCGACAGGAACTCTACGTCGGTCAACGGTTTGTTGGTCATCTGTTTGCCGCTCCAGGCGCCGGTAACCAGGATCACCAGCCCGGTCATGGTACAGATAATCAGCGTATCCAGCAGCGGACCCACCATGGCGACCGCACCCTCGCGGATCGGCTCGCCCGTCTTGGCGGCGGCGTGAGCGATCGGGGCGGATCCCTGCCCGGCTTCATTAGAGAAGAGACCCCGCTTTACGCCCCAGTTCAGAGCGTACAACATGGTCGCTCCGGCGAATCCACCCAATCCCGCCAGGGGAGTGAAAGCCCCTTCGATGATCGAAGTGAACGCCCCGGGCAGTGAGGGGTAGTTCAGGAACAGGATAGTGAGCGCGGCGATGATGTAGAGGGCGCTCATGAACGGGACCAACTTCGAGGCGACCTGTCCGATGCGCTTGATTCCGCCGATAATCACCAGCGCCACGATGCTTGCCACCACCAAGCCGCTGATCCAGGTGGGGATGCCGAATTCGGTGCGGAAACTGTCCGCTACGGTGAAGCTCTGCACCATGTTGCCGGTACCGAAGCTGCAGAGCGCCGCGCACAGGGCGAAGATCACCGCTAGGGGCTTCCAGCCAGTTCCCAACCCTTTCTCAATATAGTACATCGGCCCGCCGGACGCCGACCCGTCCGGGTTGATCTTACGGTATTTCTGCGACAGAGTACATTCGACGTACTTGGTGCACATGCCGAAGAAGGCGGTTACCCACATCCAGAAGAGCGCGCCCGGTCCACCGTAATGGATCGCCGTCGCCACGCCGGCGATGTTGCCGATGCCGATAGTCGCCGACAGCGCCGCCGAAAGAGCCTGGAAATGGGTGATGTCCCCGGCATCCTTGGGATCGTCGTACACCCCCCGGATGATTTCCCAGGAGTGCTTCAGTTTGCGCATCTGGATGAAGCGCATCCGCAGGGTCAGGTAGATGCCCGTGCCGACTAAGGGGACAATCAGCACCATGCCGATGTACCCGCCGATCGTGTTGATGAGGTCCGTTAGAGCTTGCATGGATTACCTATTTCTACTTCATCGCAACTGTCTTAAACATGTGATCCGTGTCTATCATACTATATGATTCTTTCCCCGCGTCGCCACCGTCACCCCCCACGCCATCATAAACGCCAGCACGAACGCCGGCACCAGCTCGTAGATGACCACATCCGACAACCCGGTGAGTTTCCATACAATCGTCACTCCGAAACCGGTCACCATGCAGGCCAGAGCTCCCCAGAAGTTCACCCTGAATTTCGATACCGAGAGAAGCATGATCGGCCCGAACGCAGCCCCCATGCCCGACCAGGCGAAGAGCACGAACCAGAAGATCACCCGGACTTCCGCCAGGGCGAAGAGGATCGCCAGAATGCCCAGAACCAGCACCGTTATGCGGGATAAGCTCACCAGCCGTTTTTCGCCCGGATCTTTCCCGATCAGGCTTTCGTAGAGGTCCTTTACCACCGAAGACGCTGCCACCAGCAGTTGCGACGATGCCGTGGACATGATGGCCGACAGGATTGCCGAAAGCATGATCCCGGCGATGATGGGATGCAGGAGCATCAGCGCTGCATTGGGGAAGAGGTGTTCGGGATCGTCGAGGTGCGGTATCAAAGCCCGCCCGACCAGCCCCAATAGAACCGCTCCACCGAAGACCAGAATACCCCAGACGATGGAAATGATCCTGCCTCGCCGTATAACATCGTCGCTGGCCGCGCCCATGTAGCGGGTGATCACGTGCGGTTGACCCGGATAGCCCAGGCCTATCCCCAGAAGCCCCACAACCAGTCCTAAGAGAGCATACCCCGTCTTACCGCCGGTGAAGGTGAAGAAATCGGGAGTTGGCGCGGCAGTTGCGATTGCCGACATGCCCCCCACGGCGAAGAAGGCGATGACCGGCATGATTACCAACCCGAAGGCCATCAACAATCCCTGGATGAGATCCGTCCAGACCACCGCGAAGTAGCCACCCATCAGCGTGTAGATGATGATAATGACCGCCCCCATCAGCACGCCGGTGTAGTAGGGCCAGTCGAAGATCGCCTGGAACGCCTTCCCCGAAGCGGTGAACTGCGCTGCCACGTAGCCCAGCATTGAAAAGAAGATAATCAGTACCGCCACCGAACGGAGCAGGTGCATCCGGTCGCCGAACGAGTAGGAGATGTAATCGGGGATGGTGATGGAGTTGTTTTCTTTGGAATGTTTGCGCATTTTCCCGGCCAGGAACAACCAGTTGATCAGGTATCCCGCCAGGCAGCCCGGCATGAACCACCAGGCGGACAGGCCATCCGCATAAACCAGGCCGGTGGCTCCCAGAACGATCCAGCCCGATTCCGACGACGCCGTCGATGAAACCGCCGTCAGCCAGGGCCCGACTCGGCGTCCGCCCAAGAAATAATCTGCAACGGTTTTGGTGCGCCGGCGGGTCATGAAACCTACGCTCAACAGAACGGTGAGATAGAGAAGGTAGATGATGAGGATCAGGGTGGGTGTTGAGTTATCCATGAGGCGCTCCGCTGCTGGCTTGGTGATACGACGAAATCAGCTCAGGAAGGACTGGCCTAAAAATAACCCTCATAGCGGATTATGTCAATCGTTTTTTTGCCGGAGGCGGGAAGGATAGATACGACGAGGCTTCTGCACGGTCACTTGTTTTGGAAAAGGAGCATCTGGCTCCTTGATTTTTTGAATAAAATGGCTTATCTTCTTTCGATTCAGCTTCAAAACCGATTTGGTGAACATGCACAGTGCACAGGTTTACTTCGACAGGCTGATAACTGCGCTGATCTTCACGATAGGTGCTGCGCTGTTTCTCTTCCTGATCGCAGACTACCTGCGGGAAGGAACCAAGATCATCACCTATCACCGCGCCGGGACATTCGCCAGCGATACACGCCTGCTCAATGACAGCCTGGTTGTCTTCACCAGGGTCGAGTTGGAGGATTTCCCCGGTGGGTCTGCACCGAGTGCTGGCGATACCGTCCTGGCCATTCAGGATACCCTCACCATTGCAGAGCTCTACCAGCGCTATTTCGGGTCCCCTCTCGAGCCTGAGCAGACCGTCGAGATAGCCTATTACCACGCGGGGAGCATCGTTTCGACCCACATGGTCGCGTCCAGACCTGCGTTCGGAATATTTCTGCAGATAATTCTCCTGGAAGCGCTGCGGACGCTGCTGGCGTTCAGCTTCATCGGCGTGGGATTCTGGGCTTTTCTGAAGAGGCCTTTCTCACCCGGCGTACGCGCCTTGACCCTTTTCTGTTATGGCATGGCGGCATTCTTCACCTTTGCCGTCTTCGTCCTGCCTGGCACTTTCGCCCTCTTCGAAATTCCTTTTTATAATATCCTGCGGAACACCATCGGAAATGTTACGGCCTTTTTCAGCGCTTTCTGGCTGAATCTGCAGCTGCTCTTTCCCAAGCCGAAACGTTTCATAGAACGGCATCCGATCTGGGCTTATGCCCTCATTTACCTCCCTATCATCATCATCTTGTTCGTGGAGTCATTCGTCGGTGACGTCTCGGCGCTGTTGGCTTTCATCGTTTTTTCACTGCAGATTTCCATCGGATTTATTATCCTCACCTGTTCACATCGCCGCACGCAGGATTCATTGGAGAAGCGCCAGACCGGACTGGTCCTCTGGGGATCCGGCATCGGCTTGATCTCACTGCTCATCCTGCTGGTGATTGCGGGCATCCTCTTCAATGAATGGTTCTACGCCTTCCGCTATAACGTCCTGCTGGTCACCATCCTCTTTCTCCCGCTGATCATCTCACCCCTCTCTTTTGCCTACGCCTTCGGGCGCTACCGCCTCCTGGAAGTCGAAGGCAAGCTGCGGCGGGGCACCCGGCACGTCCTCATCACCATTGCCATGCTCGCCGTTTTCGTCGGACTGCTCTACCTGATCGGCGAGGTTGTTCTGAGGCAGGTAGGCATCACCAGCCGCACCCCTACGTTTATCGTGGCGCTGGCTCTGGCTCTGGGATTTACGCCTGCCTGGCGAAAAGTGCAGACCACCGTGGAGCAGAGCATTTACCCCGAACGCGCCCACCTGCGCACCATGATCCGGGATTTCCTCCAGCAGACTATCAGCATCCCTGACCGGGAAACCCTCTGGGAGCGCATCGAGAGCCGCCTGCAGGACGTCCTGGCTGTGAAGGATCTGTACCCCGTCTTGCGGTTAGATGACGAGCTGGGATTTTACCTCCAGAAATCCGGCGGTGATGATCCCACTCCGTTCAAGGTAGAACAGGAGATTATCACGAAACTGCGCTTTGGCAATCGGCCCATTTTCATCGATGAAGCGGTCGCCAGTGGCCGCATCGTCATGACGGTCGAGGGGTACAACTGGTTCAAGAACCGGCAGGTCGCGGTGGTATTCCCCATGAATCTGCAATCCCACCTGGCGGGCTTCGTAGGCCTGGGTCATAAGGCGGGCGGCGAGGATTATTCGGCGGACGAACTCCAGGTCCTGGGAACTTTCATGTCCCAGGTGGCCATGGTGAGTGAAAACCTCCGTTTGCTGGAAGAAAACCTCGTCAAGAAGCGCATGGAAGAGGAGCTGAATCTGGCCCGGCGCATCCAGGAGAAGTTTCTGCCCCAGGAAATCCCCGAAACTCCGGGTCTGGAGGTCGCCGCGGTGAGCCGTTTCTGTTTCGAAGTGGCGGGCGATTACCACGACGTCATCGCCCTGCCCGGAGGAGAAACCGTCCTCGCCGTGGCCGACGTTTCCGGCAAGGGTGCCGGTGCGGCCCTGTTGATGGCAAACCTCCAGGCCAGCCTGAGAACCTCGGCTGGCGTCGGCGTCGGTCTGCCGGACCTGGTCGCCCGCATCAATGATCTCATCTACCAGAACACCCCCCCGGAACAGTACATCTCCTTTTTTGTGGCTCAGTTCGAACCGCAGAAATCGGAATTCACCTACATCAACGCAGGGCACAATCCGCCTATCCTAGTGCGCAGCGATGGGCACACGGAACTCCTGGATCAAGGCGGCTTGATCCTTGGAGCCATTCCCGGTGCCGACTTTACACAGGCGACCATTCATCTGCAACCTGGTGACCTGATCGCCATGTACACTGACGGCATCAGCGAAGCCATGAGCACCTCCGGCGAGGAGTTCGGCGACGACCGGATCCTGCACTATGTGAAGGAGAACCACCACCTTCCCGCCCGCGAGGTTCTCACCGGCCTGGAAGCCGCCGCCAGTAGTTTCGCCCAGGACGCCCCCTACAGCGACGACATGACACTGCTGCTGGCACGGGTGAAGTAACCGGAATTGTAAGAAACTAACTTCTGATAAGATTTGTTGTAGGGGCGACCCGGAGGGTTGCCTTTTTGTCTTTAAAAATTTTCATGCCTGAAAGAAAAGAGTTGACTTCTGACTGAAAGAGTAGTATATTGTTAAGAGCAATAAACATTGGAGGCTTATATGTTGAAAGGATAAAGTTTGCTCCAGGCGGTTAATATAACTATTATTGAAAGCCAGAGCGAAAACCCTGGACGCGATATGGATCAGGAATGGCTTACCTTGGCAAGTTCTCTAGGATACCAGGCGACAATCGTGCCGCAGATAACCTTAAATGATACTGCATTTTTTGATACTACGGACATCTTGATCATTTCCTCTGGTACTATTGCATTGCCAGAAAATCGCGTGGCCACAATTTTGGCTTTTGTTCAGCAAGGCGGATCTGTATATCTGCAGACGGAATATCAGGAAAGCTATACGACAAACATGGCATTCCAATTCATTGTCGATTCGCTGGGAGGTCAGTTTAGTTGGATAGGAGAAGTGTCTGGTTGGTTGGTATGCGATGTATGGGGCAATCTGGCCAGAATCTACAATATCGTTCCAGAGGTAAGTTCGTTGTGGTATGGATGTGAGGGCATAGGCGATGAAACCATAGAAAATTGCCTTACCTACCAAAACCAAAATGTCGGATTCCTCTTTCGCCCGCCTGATGAAAGTCAAAGATATGGATACTTGGTAACAACCTCCGACCAGGATTGGATTATAGAAAGCCTTTGCTATCCGTTGATGGCGAATATTCTTTCGAGCCTCCTCCTCCGCCACAGCGGAATTCCGAGGATCGCAGCAGAACCCCTGAATATCCCAATTCAGATCCTCTCTGGTGGTGGTAGATTTCAATTCAATCTGACTGTCGAAAATCCTACAAACACGAGCATCGCCTTCTATGCATGGAGTGAGATTGCCCTAGATACGTCGTTATATCTAAGTCCAGCGGCTTCCAAACCAAACATTATATTAGGACCGGGGCAAAGCCGAACTTGGCTAAATCTGACACAAAATGTGCCTGCTTCTGCGTTGCCAGGAGATTATCGCTATTTTATCAATACTAGGATCTTACCTGACAGCATGTCAACTTCAGTTTGCTTTGACTTTGAAAAACTGGCTGGCAGTAGAGAATCAGCAGAATACGGCAGTTGGTTACTAACCGGTTGGAACGAGCTACTGGAAGAACTATATTATGAGGTTCCCTCCCCAGCTTCTACATTACGCCTTATGCCCTCCAATCCAAATCCATTTAATATCTCAACTACGTTAAGCTTGAATTTACCTGAAACGTGTTATCTTATTCTGGCCATTTATACACCAAACGGTCGATGCGTGACGAAACTCATAGACGGCTGGCGGGAAAGTGGCACGCATACCGTAACCTTCGGCGCTTCGAACCTGCCTTCGGGCATCTACATCGCACGGCTTGAGGCGGGGAATTACCAGGCATCGCAGAAGCTGGTCCTGTTGAAGTGAGGCCTCACCATTTTTCTCGTTTGTCATTCCCGCGAAAGCGGGAATCCAGAGGATCGTTTATATGGCATACTTCTGACTTGTCCGCCACCGACATGAAGCATGCGACCGCCTTTTTCATAATTCCCCCATCTCCCCCTTGACTTTTTGCCAAATTTGCCCTATCTTTGACCTCACCCTTAAACGTCACCACCTTCAAACTTTCCAACCGCCATGGATCGCGATCTCACCTCCGTTCAGGAAGTGCGGGAACTCCTCACCCGCGCTCAGGCCACCCTGCCCGCCCTGCGGGAATTGACCCAGGATGACGTCAACCGCATCACTGAAGCGATGGCCGAGGCGGGCTACCAGGCCGCCGAAAGCCTGGCCAAGATGGCCGTCGAAGAGACCGGCTTCGGCAGGTACGAGGACAAGGTCACCAAGAACCGCTTCGCCACTCGCGACCTGCTCCGCTTCATCGCTCCCATGAAGACGGTCGGCTTT
>JALGZU010000019.1 GCA_025774735.1 candidate division LCP-89 bacterium
TTGGGAAAACGTCTGCCTGTTCTAGTCTTTCCAGAGATTGTTGGCGGCGTACTTCAAGACCATATCCACGCACTGAGGACAGTAGCCGTTTTGCAGCATGGTCTCGACCATCTGGCCGTATTTTTTCGTCTGGGACTGGTCGCGCGTTCGAGCCTTGGTGACGACGCGCGAAATGTCCTTGACCGAGGTGAGCAGCTTCTTTTCGATGGCCTCCTTGAGCGGTTCGTAGGAGGTGTAGTCGATTTTGGTATCGCGCCGGGACATGGACCAGAGGAATGCGATGACCTCCTGTCTGAAGCCGTCAGCGGCGGATCCGACGATGCCGATCTGCTCTTCGATGCTGGTTAGGAAAGCGATGTCCGGTTCGAGTTCCTCGCGGGTATTGGGATCTTTGACCCGGGATTTATTAACGTAGGCTTCGGCGTGGTCGAGGTAATTCTGGAAGAGGGATTCAGCCTGCTCAGAGTAGCCGAAGACAAACGCCTGGGTGATCTCCTTCTCGAGAATCTCGAGGTACTCTTTATGCAGGGTATCCTGCAGATATTCGAGGTATTCCTTGCGAACGTCCTCGGCCAGATCGGCCTCCTTGACCATGCGTACCAGGGAGTCCATAACGATGATCGGATTGATGCAGTTGCCTTCCAGGTTTTCGGCGAGAGCGTTGTCCAGCGCCTTCATGATGAAACGGGTGGAGATGCCGTCCATGCCTTCACGCTTGGCGTCTTCGCGCAGTTCATCGACGTCGATCTTCTTGGTCCTCCCCTTTTCCAGGACTTCGTCGCCGTTGTAAAGCTTGAGTTTGGTCATGAGGTCGCACTTGTTGGTTTTCTCGAGCCGGGTCAGGTTGGCGAACATGCTGGTCAATTCAATGGTGTGGGGTGCGATGTGTGCTTTGAAATTGGAGGCGTTCAGGATTTTCCGGTAAATCTTGACCTCTTCGGACGTTTCCAGGTTGTAGGGGACTTTGACAACGACGATGCGGTCGAGAATCGCCTCGTTGGTGTGGTGTGGGCGACAATGACCGTATCAACGTAGATCATGCCGTGGCGTCCTGGAGCCGGGACCATCTTCTCCTGCGTTGCCGTGATCATGGCGTGGAGGTACTCGGTCTCGTTCTTGAAGACTTCGATGAATTCAACCATGCCCCGGTTGCCGACGTTTAGCGCTCCGTTCAAGTCAAGGACCCGGGGATCGCCTTCGGAGTACATGTCCAGCTTGGAGATATCTTCACCACCGATCAAGACGGAGGTGTCCTGATTGTTGGGATCGACCGGGGGAACCACTCCGATGCCGACGCGAGCCCGTTTCGAAAAAGTGTAGGTCTGAACCGGGAACTGCTCGTAGTTCCCTCCATATTCTTCGGTCAGGCGGAACCGACAGACGGGGCAGAGGTCGCCCTCGATTTTCAGATTCAGGATCTTCTCGAATTTTTCCCTCAAGTGCCGCGGGATCAGGTGCAGAGGCTCTTCCTGCATGGGACAGCCCTTGATGGCGTAGAAGGTTGGGCCCAGTTCCAGGCAGCGTTTCAGTTTTTCCACCAGGGACGATTTCCCCGACCCCACCGGTCCCATGAGATAGAGAACCTGACGGGACTCCTCACCCCTCATGGATGCGGATTTAAAGTAGCGCACGATGGATTCGATGGTGCGTTCCATCCCGAAGAATTCATCGGCGAAGAAGTTGTAAATTCGGAGG
The DNA here is from genome assembly GCA_025774735.1 of candidate division LCP-89 bacterium. The sequence goes on from JALGZU010000019.1 coordinate 1,696, forward strand.
CCGTTGGATTTGAAGAGGCGTTTCAGCTTGGGGTTGTCACTCTCTTCGATCGAGGTGGTGCCAGCGGCTATGACCGTATCGTAGAGGCGTTCGTGGGCGAGTTTGGTAATGCTGGGATCTGCCTTGACTTTCTCCAGATAATCCAGTAGAGTGCCTTCCCAGTGGTCCTGCTGCTGAGTTTTGCGGTCTTTCTCGATGATTTTCGCAAAGTCGGTTGTCCTGGGCGTCATGGTGCTATCCCCCCATGTTAGCTTGGTCATTATCACGTATTATACAGCAAAAACGGTGCCCAAAAAGCCGTGGCGCAAAGGTAAAGGTTGAAAATGAGGGTTTGAACTTAAAAGCTCGCGGCCAGCGTGCGGGTAATCCAGCGTCTTTCAAGCCAAAATAGTACGGTAGTCTTTGTGCGGGTTAAACGAGGCCCCCCATTAAATTTTACCCGCGGCGTCCGGCCGGGGTTCCATGAGAGGATGTCGCCGGTGGGAAAGGTTCAAAAATTAAACCCGCCGAAGGGCGGGTGTCGGGTCGAAAAGTTGCAGCTGTGTCACTTCAGCAGAACGGCCTTTACGAGTACAGACCGGTCGCTCGATTCCATGCGGACGAGGTAAACGCCCGAGGGCAGGTTGTGAGGCTGCCAGGAGACGGCACTCTGGCCGGCGGGGAAGGAGCCGCTGGCGATTTCATCGACCAGCCGCCCGCTGAGATCATAGGCCTGGAGCGTGATGAGGTCCGATTTATCTAGCGAGATGAGCAGGGTCGTCTCTGGATTGAAGGGATTCGGATAGGGGCCTGCGAGGTCGTAAGTATTCGGGATACGATCCGGTTCGAGCCAGACGTAGGTGGTCGTGGTATCGATGAAGACTTCCACCTCCACCGAGATGAAGAAGTCGACCCCCAGACCCCAATCGGACTCAATGGTTCTCCATTCGGGATCCGGATGAGTGAAAGTGCTGTCCCACCACTCGATGCTGGTCGTGGTCGAAGGATAGCCGTCGTCCGCGAGCAGTGCCAGGGAATCCACCGGGCTGGAGGGTACCGGTTCCCAGCCGATGTGGAAGGATTCGCTGGCGTGGAAGTAAAGTTCCAGAGTATCCAGGTCGACAAAAAGGGTGTCGAGGGGTAAGACGGCGCTGTAGGGAATCGGATAGGGATACGCGGAATCCGGCCGGTTGATGTACGGTTCCAGTGAGGCCGAGTCGATGAGCACCGAATCCAAAGGTGCGGCGGAATCCGGGTGGACGGGGTAGAGTGGGTTGGCTGTGTCATTTTCCCAGACGAGGACGTGAATGTCTGGGATGCCGGTGCTATCGTTATCCGGATGATTCTTGAAGAAGCCGAACGCCGCCCGAATCAACTTACAGGAATCCGGCGGAGTGAAACGGACGTTGAAGTAATGATCGTTGAAGACATCCGGCAGAGGAAATACGTATTGGGGCATCCCATTGTCATAGATCATCCATAGCGAGGAATCGGCATCAACACCCCTCAGGGGCGAGGAGAGATCATTGAAGAAGGCTCCGGCCGGTGGTTCTTTCGGGCTCTCTCCGCCCCGGGCGAAACTTACGATGATGAGGGTAGTAAAAAGCGTCCCTACGAGCAGATTTTTAGGTGACATACGTGAGTTCATGTTAAGAAGTGGCCTCCGCCCGGATCAAAATCGGCTTTATAATAGTTCAACCGTCCGAGGATTCGACTCGCAATCCCGTCCATAGGTTCCCCAGTATATTACAAAATTTACGGATAAGACACAAGCGGAAAGTAGCGCTTTTAAGAAGTTGTGATACGGATGAGCCCTGCCCTGATCGATCGACCGGGTCATGACGCAGCTCCGCCGAACGGGAGAGAACGCCTGTTTTTTTACTCCCGAGGGGCGGTTATCGCCGTTCTCTTTTCTCTCTTGATTCCCCTGGTCGGTATGGCGATGCCAGCGGATTCCTTCTCGGTGCAGATCGATTTAAAGTTCAGCGGCGCGCTGGATCTGCGCGAGTGGGAAGTGCCTTTTAGCTTCTCCAAGGCCATACTCGCCGATACCACCTCCGCCATCTTAAGCCCCCAATCCCAGCAGTTCAGGCAGACGACTGAAATCGACTCCGCGGTGCAGACGTTCATCATCCGCACCCTGCTTTTCGATGAAGACTGGTTCCAACCGGTGGTCTTCAGCCGGGACGAGTACATCCAGTTCAGGATGGAACGGGACCTCGTCTCGCTCTATCGCGAAGAGACGTTGAAAACCCTGGAGACGGCCGAAGCGAGGGCCGGCGGAGAAGCGCTGACCATCGAGATTCCTTTTAAGATCAAGTCGAAGACCTTCAACAAGATTTTCGGCGGCGATCGGGTCAGGCTGCGCATATCGGGGAACATCAACATCGAAGGCGGCTTCCGCCGGGAAGACCGGTCTCAGGTCGCTACGGTATACGGCCAAGATACCGATTACAGCTTCCAGATCGACCAGCGCCAGAGTTTCAAGATCACCGGGGAGATCGGAGACAAGGTTGCCGTAGACGTGGACCAGAGCAGCGAGCGCACCTTCGAGTTCGAGAACAACCTAAAGCTGACCTATACCGGCTACGAGGACGAGATTATCCAGAAGATAGAAGCCGGGAACATCAGTTTGCAACTCGCCGGGACGCAGCTGGCGACCTTTTCGGGACAGAACAAGGGTCTCTTCGGGTTGAAGACGGATCTGAAGATCGGTTCCTTCACGCTAACCGGTATCGCCAGCCTGGAGAAAGGAGAGAAGAACAAAGTGAGTATTACCGGGGGCGCTCAGGAGACCAGCGTTAACATCCCGGTGAACCTGCCCTCGACGGGTCGCTATTTCTTCCTCTCCGAGATCTACCGCGATCAGTACAATAAGTACACTGAATCGATGATTCACACCGCCGTCGATATCGACCGCCAGGTGGACGCCAACAATTTTTACGTTTACAAGCGCTATACACTTGGTAGCGGAATCCTGCCGACAAACCTGGTTAACGCCTACGCTGTTTACAGTGACTCTTCACTTTATGAGTTGTTTCCGTGGCAGTTCTATGACAAAGAGATCATTGACAGTCTCGATTCACAGGGCCTGATCGAGGATGCCAACTTTCAACCGGGCACTTACGAGTTGCTCGATGCCTCGCAGTACTACCTGGATCCCCAGCTCGGTTACATCCGTCTGAACTCACCGCTCACCTCCACCGACGTACTGGCCGTCGCCTACATTCTCAATAATGAAACGACCTTCGGCGATCTGGCTCCGGCGCCGGCAGACACCGCCATCTTGAAGTTGATCAGACCTGAGAGCCCCAATCCCACCGATGACACCTGGCCTCTGGCCTTGCGCAATGTTTACAGCCTCCAGGGGGTGAACATCGAGCCAGAGGGCTTCTCCCTGCGGATTACCTACAACCCGTCCGGAACCACCGAGATGGAGACCGTTGCGGATCCCCAAACCGGTCAGCAGCAGACTTTCCTGACCATGTTCGGCTTGGACACGAAGAGCGAGACAGGAGGGAATCAGCCCGACGGCAAAGTCGATGATAACCCGGCCCTGATTAACTATTCATACGGTGAAATCATCTTCCCGGATTTACGTCCTTTCGATCCCGGTGAGGGCTATTATACCAGCAGTACGTTCGCGCCCTACTGGGGCGATCCGGACCTCTATCCGGACAGCTTGCGTCACCCGTCGATCTACGATTCCACACTGATCATATCGACCAACTTCAGCATCAAGGCGGAATTTAAGAGCGTGATGGCCGTCTACGAACTCGGTTTCAACGTTCTGGAGGGTTCGGAGGAGGTGTACCTGGGCGGGCGGCAACTCCAGCGGGGGAGCGATTACGTCATCGACTACTATTCCGGGCGGCTGACCGTTCTGAATCAGGCGGCTCTCTCGCCTTCCGCCAATCTGGAGATTCTGTACGAATCCGGGGAGCTGTTTCAACTGGACAAGAAGACGCTGATGGGCGTTCGAGGCGAATACCATCTCTGGGACGATTCGTTCATCGGCGCCACCGCCCTCTACCTGAACGAGAAACCGCTGCAGGATCGGGTGCGGGTGGGCAACGAACCTCTGCGCAATTTTCTCTGGGACATCAACACCAGACTGGTGTTCAAACCCAAGTTCCTGACCCGTGCGATCGACTATCTGCCGCTGGTGGAGACGGAAGCGCCTTCAGAATTTAAGGTGGAGATGGAATACGCACAGGTTCACCCCAACCCCAATTCCTTAAGCAGCGACGGCACCGGCGATCCTAACGGCGTGGCTTATGTCGATGACTTCGAGTCGATTAAGAAGACCAGTCCGTTGGGCATCATGCGCCGGCAATGGACTCAGGCGGCTTATCCCTACGGCGAACCCGATGATAAGAGCCGTGGGACGATGGTGTGGTTCAATCCGTATGACCAGGTGGCCATCGAGGACATCTGGCCAAGCCGGCCGACGAATGCCAATGTGGCACAGCGGACGCATGTCCTGACCATGTATTTCGGGCCGCGCCCCCCCGAGGAGAACTACCCGAATACAAAGGAGCCCGAAGCTGCAGCCTCCTGGGGCGGCATGATGCGGGCACTTTCAGCGGGATATCACAACCAGGAGAATTCCGAATATATCGAGATCATGCTGAACGTTCGCAAACGCAACAGTTCGGCTTACAATCCCGAGGGGAAGATGTACATCGATCTGGGGCAGATCAGCGAGGACGTCATCCCCAACGGCGCTCTGGATACGGAAGATCAGAACTTGGAGGGACTGCCTTACGGGGACGGCTTCTGCGATCGCGATGAGGACCTGGGGTTGGATGGCTTCGGGGATCCCAACGATCTCTATGATTTCAACGGGGATGGCGAGCACGACAGCTATTACAACGACAACTGGTATTACAATCCGTCCGATCCCTACAACGTCTGGGGGATCAACGGCACCGAGGGGAACTACGACGATGAGGGAGGGCGCTATCCCGACACGGAGGATCTCGACAGCGACAATTTCCTGGATACACAGAACAACTTTTTCCGCTACACAATCGATCTATCCGAAACGGTCCCCGGTGCGCAATACGGGCTCAATCCCGGCGGATCCTGGCACCCCGGACCGAATTATCTCGTGGACCGGAACGAGAACGAATGGAAACTCTATAGAATTCCACTCCAGGATGGCATCCCCTTCGGCGACCCCAGTCTGACGCAGCTCCAATACGCGCGCGTCTGGGTTGACGGCTTCGCCGAAGCTGACACCTTCGAGATATCCCTCGCCACCCTGGAGATCGTCGGCAACGAATGGGAAGCTGTCCCGGACACCTCGGGTGGGGACGCTTACGAACCCGTTTCTGTCGAGGTTATCAATACCTACGAAAATCCCCTCTATAACTCTCCGCCGGGCGTGGCCGGATATCGCGATCCCGTCTCCGACATCATCAGTCAGGAGCAGTCGCTGCTGTTGCGCATCAACGATCTCGATCAGGACAGTTCCGGACTGGTCGTGCGCCGGCTCTACGATTACATGGATTTTCTGGAGTATCGCACGCTGAAGATGTTCGTCCACGGCGGCAGCATCGACGAGGTGAACAATCCCCAGGTCTGGAATGACGACGACTCGGAAATCTGGATGTTTTTCCGCTTCGGCTCGGATACAACCCGCAACTACTACGAATACAAGCAGCGGGTCTGGGCGAACTGGGACGAACGCAATAACATCGAGATCGATCTGGAAGAGCTGCCTACTCTGAAGATCGGTGAAGACAGCACCGTGGCCATCAACGGTGATTCCGTCAGTGTGGTCGGTAATCCCTCACTCTCACAGATTCGCCAGTTCACCGTGGGGATCATCCCTGTCAACCGGAGCATCTCCGAGATGGATAATCTGGAGATCTGGCTGGATGAACTCCGCCTGAGCGACGTGAAGCGCGACAAGGGGCGTGCGGTGCGAGCTTCGGCCAACCTGACCCTGGCCGATCTGGCGACGCTGAGCGCCAATGTCGATGCTAAAGACGGGGATTTCCATAACGTAAACACCCGCGTTGGCAGCCGCTCGAATTCGATCAGCGGTTCGGCCACGGGTACGATGCAGATGCACAAGTTTCTCAACCCGCAGTGGGGGCTCTCGGTGCCCGTCAGCGGTAACTTTTCGCAATCGGAATCCGTGCCCTACTACTTCCCCAACAGCGACATCCTGGTTGATCAGGACGACCTGGAGCAGGTCGATTCGATAAAGACCTTCAGCCGGAGTTACGGCGGCGGTGTGGACGTTTCCAAGACCATTCCTTCGAAGAGCCCCTGGCTGAAGTACACCATTGACAATTTGTCCGGAGGGTATGACTACTCACACTCAGAGTCGACCAATCCCACGACGCTGCTCTCTACAACCAATACTCATGGAGCCGACGTCAGCTATCGCTTGAACTTCGGCCGTCCCTCGCTCGCCTATCTTTCCTGGTTGAAGGGGGTACCGGTCTTGAACAAATATTCCGAAGCGCGGATCTACTGGTTGATCACCAACCTTAACCTGTCGCTCAACGGCAGCGAAAGCATCGGGGAGACCCATTACAGGGCAGGAAACCAGATCAACAGCCATACATTTTTCCTGACGAAGAGCCTGTCCACCGCTTACCGCCCCTTCGAAAATCTCACTTTCGACTTTACCCGGACGCACAAGGCGGACCTGCTCATGAATCCCGCCAATCCCAAGGGGGTTGAAGACATTCTGCAGGGGGACCTGGCCTGGGATGAAGACATGGACGTCAACCAATCGGTGACGTCGTCGTTTACGCCCCGCGTGATCTCCTGGCTGGACACCGATTTCCGCTATAACACGAGCTATCACTGGTCGTGGGGGCAGGGGTACATATCCAGCGGGCAGAATATCACCAACAACAGCACGATATCGGCGAACGGCACACTGAAACTGACGCAGATACTAAAACCACCCACACGGCCAAAAACAGCTCAACCTCCCGGATCTCAACCCGAGCAGGAAGGCGGACCCGATCAATCCGGAAAGTCCGGGGAGGGCGGCGACAAGGATGGAGGCGCCGGCGAAATCAATCCCGGTCAGGAGGGGGGTGACGAGGGCGTCCAGGAGCCGGGTCAGGAAGGGGAAGAGGCTGGCGAGGACACCACCCGGGTACTGCCGGTCATTGCCAAGCCGGAGGGGCAGAGTGCCATCGGCGACCTGTGGTACGCCATCCGCTATACGTTTTCGAGATTGCGCGACATCAACGTGACCTACACGCAGCAGAACAACTGGTCCGATCCGCTGGTCGACGGGGAGGCGGGGATAGGTTATCAACTTGGCTTCGATTCGCGTGATTTCACCAGGATGGATTCCGCAGCCTATTACACCGGTTATTCGACCCGCTCGCGCAGCGACGATTACCAGTTTAAATCCGGCTTGGATTTCAGCCGTAACTTCAAGGTAAGCCTGAATTACAGCTACGGCTGGAGCCGCAATGAGTCGGCCAGTATAACCGGTACAATCAACCAGTCGAAGCTCTACTTCTTCAAAGCCGGCGACGATTCAATCGGGGTGTTCGAGTTGCCTATCCCGGACTGGTCAATCACGGTGTCGGGTCTGGAGAAAATGCCCATGTTCCAGAACATTGCCCAATCGGTTTCGCTGGAGAACACTTTCAATGGATCGAAGTCATCGAACTGGAACGATTCTCAGGACAACATGCGCCAGCACGATTACTCGCGTAATTTCAGCCCGCTTGTGGGAGTTAATATTTCCTGGAAGGGTGGCGTGACCTCGAATATCCGTTACAACTGGACGGAAACCGGGAACGTGGTGCTGTATCCGACTCCATCCACTTCACGCAGCGTTCAGAAGAGCGCCCAGGTATCGACCAGCTACACCATGAAGACGGGCTTCAAAATTCCCATTCCGGTCTGGCCCTTCAAGAACAAGCGCTTCAAGAACAGCACCACCCTCGCGCTGGCGTTTAATTATTCCAACAGCCTTTCCGAACAGGCGACCGAGGGCAAGTTCATCGAGACCAATGCCACCACCACCTGGTCGATCAAACCGAGTATGGATTACACCTTCTCCAACACGGTGACCGGGGGGATGCACTTTGAGTACGGCGCCAATAAGAGCAAGACCCAGGATTCCAATTTCCAGGATTTCGGGATCCGGGTCAACATAACCATAAGGGGTTAATACCGAGAGACAACAGATCTCCATGTATCGTATCTTATACTCAACTGCATTGGTTTGTGCTGCCCTGTTTTGGACTGCAGATACCGCGTTTTGCCAGGCGCCGGAATTCGATGAGGAGCTCGCCTGGGAGCATCTGTTAGCCCAGTGCAAGTTCGGACCCCGCATTCCGGGCAGTAAAGCCCACCGGGAATGCTTCAGTTACCTGGAGAATGAGCTGAAGAAGCGGACCTCTACGGTTGATGTGCAACCCTTCATGGCCGTCGATCCTCAAACCCAAAATTCGCTCGGCCTGAAGAATCTCGTCGCCGAATTCTGGGGGGATCGGACGCGGCGAGTTCTATTGTGCGCTCACTGGGATTCCCGGCCATGGGCGGATCAGGATCCCGATCCGAACCGCCGAGGCGAACCGGTTATGGGCGCCAACGACGGGGCGTCGGGAGTGGCCGTCCTCCTCGAAGTGGCCCGCTGCATCGCCGGGAATGATCCCGGCATCGGGGTGGATATCGTTCTCTTCGACGGTGAAGACATGGGGAGGGAAGGGCATCTCGACGAGTACTGTCTTGGGTCGCAGTGGTACACCCAAAACCTCTCCTACCCGCTGCCCGAAGCGGCGATCCTCCTGGACATGGTGGGAGATGCTGATCTTTACATCCCTCAGGAGATCTATTCGCAGATGGCTGCGCCCCGCCTGACGAAGGAGATTTACGCCCTGGCGTCCGAGTTGGGCGAGAAAGTCTTCGACGCTCGCAGAGGTCAGGCTGTTTATGACGACCACGTGCATCTCCTGCAGTCCGGCATCGAGGCGGTCAACCTGATCGATTTCGATTACGCATATTGGCATACGGTTCAGGATGTTCCGGAGAACTGTTCGCCCGCGTCACTCGGTTCGGTGGGACGCGTCGTCCTGGCCTGGATATACCAGCGTGCGGGCAGGCGCTAATGTTCAACCTCCCGGCGGATGCCCGGTTGCGTACTCGCCGGATTCCTCGTAAATCCCGGATTCTGGAAACCCCCTGATGTCACCTCCTAAAGTACTCGCATCCCTGGATATCGGCACGAATTCCACGCTCTTCCTGCTGGCGCAGGTGGACGACCGGAACGTTATTTCGCCCTTACGGCACGAGGTGCGCACCAATGATCTGGGGCGCGGACTGGATGACAGCGGTAATCTCAGCGCTGAAGTCATCGATCTGAACGTACGCCTTCTCGGAGATTTCAAAAGAATCGCCGAAGCAGCCGGGGCAGAAGAGATTCGTGCCGCCGCCACCGAAGCCCTGCGCCGGGCCGGCAATGCGGATTACCTGATCGGCCGGATGAAAGCGGAACACGGGCTGGAAATCAGGATTCTGAGCGGGCGGGAAGAGGCGGAATACACCTACCGGGGGATTGTTTCAGGTCTGATCCCAAGTGCGGGAACCATCCTGGCTGCAGACGTCGGCGGGGGCTCAACAGAGATCATTCGGGGCACAGGGCATGAGATTGAGAAGAGTGCCTCAGTGCCGGTCGGTGCGGTGAAACTGGACCACCTTTTCATCCGTCAGGATCCTCCGTCATCAACTGAGATCGATGCTGTGCGAAATCACGTCGAAGCCACGCTATCGGGCGTGCTGGACGAATTTACCGGATTGGATGACCGGCTGATCATCTGCGGCGGGACGGCCTCGTCGCTGGCTGCCGCGGCACTGGGATTGGCGGAGTACCAGCCGGAGAGACTTGCCGGTTACGTGATGTCTCAGGAGCGGTTGGAGCGCTTCATCGAACGGTTTCAAGGCTGCCACCTGGAAGAGCGCAGGCGGATCCCCGGGATCGGGCGCCGCCGTGCTGAGATTATCCTGCCCGGAGCCGTATTGATTCAGACCCTGTTGAAAAGGCTGGGGAGGGCTGAATATACGACCTCAGAAAGGGGTTTGCGCTACGGGTTACTAGTCTCTTAAAATCACCTAATGCCAGTGATTTCACTTGACATATTAACACTTATTGATTATCTTTATTCGATGTGTAAGAAATGGATCGGGAACGTTCACGGAAGCAATCGGTAAAAAATCCGCTGAATCCGGGCGGACCAGGTTATGGTAAACCGAGAACTGACAGATAGAGAACGGTTGATACTCCGGGAGGTCACCGCTCAGTACATTCTCAATGCGACTCCCATCGGTTCCAGGACGTTATCCAAACGGCTGGAGGGTGAGTTTTCCTCCGCCACCATCCGGAACGTCATGGCTGACCTGGAGGAGTTGGGTCTCCTCTATCAGCCGCATACCTCGGCCGGCAGAGTCCCGACGGAACAGGGTTATCGTTTTTTCGTGGATAGCCTGATGGTGCACGGTCGCTTGAGCAGCCGCGAAAAGGAATTGTTGGACCGGGAGATCAGCCGGCTGGTTTCATCGAACGTCCAGGACGTCCTGAAACAGACGGCGCAGATTCTGGGGGAGATTTCCAATCTGCTCTGCGTCATCATGTCTCCGCCCCTGCGGGAAGGAATTCTACACCGCATCGACCTGGTCGGTATCGGCAACGACAAGATCCTGCTGGTCATCACCATTCAGTCGGGATTCGTACGCAGCATGTTTCTCGAAGTTCAGTCCGCCGTCTCGCGGGATGAGATCGAGTGGTTGACCGCCTACCTGAATCAGCGTCTATCCGGATTAAAGCTCAGCGAGATTCGTGGTTCAATCCACAAACGGCTGCGCGGTGGTGGCGTGGAGAATTCCCGGTTGATGAGAACTGTCCTCGATCACGCTCAGGAAGTTTTCAACTTCAACGCTCAGGACGATTATCTCTTCGGCGGGGTCAACAGCCTGGCTGCCCAGCCCGAGTTTTACAACGTAGAGGAGCTTCGCAAGGTGTTGACTCTGCTGGAAGATCAATCCCTGTTTCTGCACTTGTTCGCCCGCGAAGAAGATGGCGTACAAGTGAAGATCGGTCGTGAGAACGCCGTCAAATCATTGTCGTCGCTCTCCATCGTAACGGCACCTTACAAGTTCAGAAAGTTGAGCGGGGCGATCGGTATCATCGGACCGACCCGCATGAATTATCCCAAGACGGTGTCGATCGTCGAGTACGTGACTCAGAAAATCGACACGACGATTGGTGAATAGAATCGGTGGCAGTGCCACAGATAGGGTCAAGGTTTAAGTGATGGCAAAAGGTAAGGACAAGACAGCAGTCAAAAACACAGTAAATCCGGAGGACGATCTCGCCGAACAAAGTGCGGATGAGGCGGTGAATGGAGTAGGCGTCGAGGATCCCGAGGCGGCTTCCGAAGGGGCGACCTCCGAACCAGAAGATGAAGTTGGCATGCTTCGGCTGGAGCTGAACGAGTACAAAAACCTTTATTTGCGCAAAGCTGCGGAATTCGAGAATTTCAAAAGGCGGAAGCAACTGGAATTTCAAACCCTAATTAAAAGCGCCGGTGAAGCTCTCATCAGCGAATTGTTGCCGGTCCTGGACGATTTCGATCGCTTTTTATCCAGCGAGGGGAATGGCGATAACGAGAGCCTCCTGGAAGGGGCGCGGCTGATGCGCGAGAAGTTGTGGGAGTGCCTGGTGACCCGGGGACTACAACCCATCGAGTCCCTGGAGAAACCGTTCGATCCCGAACTTCACGAAGCGCTCATGCAGGAGGAGAGAGAAGGGATAGAACCCGGCATCGTTCTGCAGGAACATTTGCGCGGATACCGGCTGGGTGATCGCGTCATTAGACATGCAAAGGTTGTTGTTTCCGCTTGATTTAGAGAATCGTGGCTAAACAAGACTACTACGAAATTCTGGATGTTGATCGACAGGCGAGCGCCGAGGAGATCAAGAAGGCATACCGCAAGCTGGCGATCAAATATCATCCGGACAAGAATAAAGGAGATAAAACCGCCGAAGCCAAGTTCAAGGAGGTCGGCGAAGCGTACGCGGTTCTCACCGATCCCGACAAGCGGGCGCGCTACGACCGCTTCGGTCACGCCGATCCTGGCATGCAGGGGTTTGGAGGAGGCGGGTATGATTTCGACCTATCGGACGCCTTGCGTATCTTCATGGAGGGTGGCTTCGGAAGTTTTTCGGACCTCTTCGGCGGAGGGCGAGCCTCGCACGGGCAGAGGGCTTTCCGGGGAAGTGACCTCCAGATTTCCTTGAAACTCAACCTGGAGGACATCGCCACCGGGACATCCAAGAAGATCAAGATTTCCAAGCTGAAGACGTGTGATGACTGCAGCGGAACCGGGGCGGCGAAGGGTTCGAAACCGACCACCTGTCCGACCTGTCAGGGCCGGGGGGAAGTACGGCGGGTGACACGCTCTTTCCTGGGACAATTCGTTCAGGCGTCGAGCTGTCCGGCATGCAACGGGACCGGTCAGATCATTGGAAATAAATGTACCGGCTGCGGGGGCGAAGGCCGCCACAAAGGTGAAGTAACCCTCTCCGTGAACATTCCCGCTGGCGTCCAGAATGGGAACTATCTAACCTTGCGCGGTCAGGGGAACACAGGCCTGCGAGGCGGTCCAAACGGTGACGTTTTCATCGTGATCGAGGAGCAACCGCACAAGTTCTTCGAGCGGCACAGGGATGACGTCGTCTACAACCTCCTGCTCTCTTTCCCACAGGCGACCCTGGGGGACGAAGTCGAGGTGCCGTCCTTGAGCGGCCGGGTGAAAATCAACATCCCCGCGGGCGTACAACATGGGAAAATTCTACGGCTGCGCGGTAAAGGCATCAAGCACTTGAACAACCCCGGGTCCGGGGACCAACTCGTCGTCATCAACCTGTATACACCGACGAAACTTACGCCAGATGAACGCAAGCTGTTCGAACAACTGGATAAATGCGAGGGGGTCAAGCCCAAGCCGGGGCAGAAGACTTTTTTCGGGAAGGTTAAAGACGCTTTTTCAGCATGAGCAGAGCAGCCAAGCATTGGGGATTTACGCCGGGTGAAAAGCGGGCCATTTTGCTGATCCTTGCGGCTTTCCTCATGGCTGCTGGCTACCGGGTTGTTCAATATAGGGCGGAGCCCCAGCCCGTTGCCATCAGTACGAAGGATTCCCTCGCTGTCGAAGCCATTAAAAAGGCTTACCTGGCTGAAACGTTACCGGGTTCAGACGAGGCGGTTGACGATACCGGCAGGAATGGGAAACCGTTGAACTTGAACACGGCCACCCGAACGCAACTCGAGGCATTGCCCGGGATCGGACCCGTTCTGGCCGGGAGAATCCTGGAGGCGAGGGATAGGGTGGGATCCTTCACCGAGCTGGAGGATCTTTTAGCTGTACCGGGGATCGGAGTAAAACGGTTGGAGAAAATCCGGCCCCTTGTGACCTTGTCTAACGCGGAGATGTCCGGTCGATAAGGGCCTAAAGAGAAGCGATCTCGGAGTCCGATGGTTATTCAAGTTGAGATACCCGGACTTCAATATCATAACATCGCCTTCTGTGCCGACTGGAAGGCAGGACAATCTGGAGGTTTTATGGCGGTGGATAAATCTGTAAACCCGAAAGGATCAATCGTTTTAAAGCTGGTCATCCTGGTCTGTTTCTTTTTAATGCTGGTCAGCATCCTCTATCCGCGGGCGGAGTGGAAAGTACAGGATCAGTTGCGCGATAAATGCCAGCTCAGGATGGAGAATCTCTCTTACGTAATACGGGAATACGGGCGGAAACACCTGGGATTCATCGACGAGCTGGATGATTACCTGGCCTTTATTGGCACCGATTCGGTTTCGATGGATCCTCCCCGGTATGAAATCGAAAGTTTGACTCGAGAGCCTGGCGCGGGCCGTGATTCGCTGCTGCTGGATTTCAGCGATGAATTTCGCCTCGATCATTTCATGGTGGACACCCTACGCCGAGTCACGCAGGTGAACGACTCACTCATCCTGCTCGATTCCGTGCACGTCTACGCTGTCCCCCATCCTGAGTTCAGCAAAATTCCGATTTCAATCCTGGTCTTAACTTCCGAAACTCCTATCCAGGTAATCTACCGGGAGAAGAACATTACGGATCACGCTCTGCTGGCTTACTCCGACAGCCAGATCCAATACGACTGGCTCAGGCTCGAATTCATCGCCATGAAGTCCACGGATGCGCTCATATCCCTGCCCGTTGATTGTCTCGCCGTGTGTTCTGTATCTCAGTTGCCCTACAAGCTCAACGTCAATGTCAGATCCAAGTTGGAAGGGTTGGCCAGGTTTCAATTACAGAAGGTGGAGCTGGATACCAACATCACCGTGGATACATTGATGGTCGATCTCTTCAATCATAAATTGAAGACGGAAGCTCTGGCAAACGTTCTGGTCGTCATTGGTGAGGATTCTTCCCTGATAGACAAGAAAGACTCGATTTTAGTCTCGCATTTCATCGAGCGGGTTGCTGCCGTCAAGGACCAGGATGAATTTGAGGTTACCGGAGATTATACTATCAACGTACCTTCCGATTCAATGCCCGGCTGGAACGTACCTCAACGCATCCGAGACGCCGTATTCGTGTCTCACATTGATTCATTGAGCCAGGTATTGAAGAGTCTCGAAGAATTCCAGGCGCTGCTTCCCAGGGTCAGCTACGCGGATTCTTACTACGTCGCCAAAGTGGACACCACGGGCGTAACTATCCAGTGTCCAATCGACTCCCTGTACCACGAGCCGAGCCGCTCGATTGTAGACCGCATCTTCGGCATCGGTCCCGCCAAGAATCACGGGCGAGTTGACAACGGCGACCTTTCCTGGAGCGAAACAAAATAGGAAAGCCCCCCGCCCGGGGCTACACTATCCATTTGCTTAGAGTGAGATTATGCCGCTATCCCTAAGAATGCAGGTAAAAGAGATCGCTCTTTACGACGTCAAGCAAGGAGAAGAGACTCTGCTGAGCAAGCTCGATCTCGATTTCGAGGTTGGTCCCATCGCGCTGACGTCCGAAGACGACTACCATCGCCTGTTAGCTGCGTTGGCTCAACTCAAAGCCGATTCAGGCGCGCAGGAATCGCCGGTTGATCTGATTGTCCCTGCGGAGTGGGGAGTGACTCACCACGTACCGGACCCCTCCCTGTCGGAAGAAGATCTCAGCGAACATCTTCAGTGGGAACTCCGCAAGGCGCTGGTTGATTCCGAGGAGAAATTCCGCTATAATTTCGCCTACGCTGAAGGTGGAGGTATCGCTCTGGCCGCCATGCGAATTTCTCTGCTCAATGCCCTTCAACAGGTGGTTGAAGAGGCCGGCTTTCACCTGGAGGGGATGTTCCTTGCTGGCGATCCCTGGCAGCAGGTGAACCTGGTGAAACTCAACAACGTTCCGGCGGACCAGCCGAAGGCGGAGGATATTGAAAAGGTGGCGAGTCCAGAGAAACCACGCAAACCGAAACCGGTCCACCCGCGGCGGGAACGGCGGAGTCAACCCACCTGGTTCTTCGGTGTCGTTCTGATCCTCGGTCTTCAGTTACTTCATCTGGGTCAAGATGAGCCCGCCTCCGGAGCAAATTGCGGTGGAGGAGCCGGTTACCGAGGTCACCGAAACGGAGCCCGGCGCCGCGCCGGAAGAAGTATCCGCCCCTCCGGAGCAGAGACGAATCCCGGTCCAACCCGTGTCTAGTGCAAGCTCCTGGACAGGGATGAGTCAGCGGGTCGGAATCGTGCAGGAGACGATGGATGTTTTAGGGGAACAGAGTTATTTCGACTTGATCTCCTTCACCGATAACCGGTTCCTGTGCCAGGTCTCTTCCGAAAAGATCGACCAGATGAATGTGGCGGTCGAGATGATCTCGAAATTCGGCGTTCTGGAAGATGTGAAAACACAGTCCGTCCCTCCGTATAACGGCACCATCCGGGGCATCATAAGCGGCAAAGTGGCAGCGAGTGCTGCGCTGGGCGGGGCTGCAACCCCCAATAGAGACAACCTCATAGCTTTAGGCGAACAGAACGGGTTGAAGAACGATAAGGGACTGGTGTTCACGGGAACGAAAACCGCCGTGGTGAGCTTTTTAAATGACCTTGCCGCCGGCAATTACGCCATCTACCGGGTCATCCTGGTGCCGTGGGAGACGGAGGAATACCGAGCCGTTCTCGAACTTTAGGGTGGATTGTCCCTGGCGTTACATTGGGGACCACGCTCCGGTCCCCTTTTTCATTTCACGCCAATGAGAGTCATTTCCGGTACGTGGCGCGGTCAACCGCTCAAAGTGGCCAAGGGAATCCGGGCCACCACCGATCGCGTCAAAGAAGCCATCTTTTCAATTATGGGGGACGTACGCGGTCTTGAAATCCTCGACGTGTACGCCGGCTCAGGCTCGCTGGGCATCGAGGCGCTATCGCGCGGGGCGAAGAGTGCCTGTTTCGTAGACCGCTCGCGGAGAGCTCTGGGTTGCATTGAATCCAACCTCGCCGGGAAGGGTGCAGAAGGCGTGAAGCTCATCTATCAAGACAGCATCAAATTTCTGCATTCTACACCGCTCACCTTCGATTGGATCTTCTGCGATCCGCCATATGAAGCGGTCAAATTGTCTGAATTAATTGATACCTTCGCCTCCTCGCGCGCCCTGGGGTCCAAGACTCTGCTCGTCCTCGAGACAGATCGGTATCACACATTCACCGTGCCAGCGGAACTCGCCGTCATCGACCGGCGCAAGTTCGGCGATACGGTCGTTTATATCATCGGTCGGTCCGCTTCTCATAGGCAGGAAATAAGTCGTGCGTAAACCGGCCCGAGTCCACGGTCCCCGCCCCCTGAAGGAACTTGGCCAGCACTTCCTGCAGGATGAAGAGATCGCTGCGGACATTATCGGCAGCATGGGGCTCAAATGGGAGGACCGGGCCCTTGAGATCGGACCCGGTCGGGGAGTGTTGCTACGCTTTCTCCTGAAACAGAGCCACCGGGTCACGGCCGTGGAACTGGATGAGCGCTTGTTAAAATCGCTCCAGAAGACTTTCGGCGGGCATCCGGGGCTGGATCTTCAGTTTGACGATTTCCTGGCGTTCGATCTGAACGCCTACGTGAGAAGCGGAGATTCCCCCGTCAGAATTGTGGGGAATATTCCCTACTACCTCTCTGCTCCTATCCTGCTGCGGATATTCGAATTGGCCCGGGAGTGTCAAACCGATGAGCCGCAGCGTCTCATGACGGCAACTCTGATGCTGCAGCGTGAGGTGGCCCGGAGACTCTGTGCATCTGAGGGGGGACGCGAGTATGGAGGGATCACCGTCTTGAGATCTCTGGTCGCCGATGCAGAACTGCTATTTGACGTGCCGCCGACGGCATTCATTCCGCCTCCACGGGTGACCTCATCCGTCATTTCGCTGAGGTTTTACCCGAAACGACGCTATACTTTAGATGACCCGGTGCGATTCAACGAACTCGTTCACACCGTATTCCAGCAGCGCAGAAAGATGTTGAAGAACTCCCTGGGACGGCTCAGCTGGATCGACCCGGAAGGGTCGAAAGCCGGTTTCGATCTGACCCGCCGACCGGAAGAGATCGGGGTGGAAGAGTTCATCCGCCTTTTTGACCTGATTAAACCGACACCCGGCAACGCATCACGATGAGCGACGAAAAACTGACAGAAGTCCGCCAGAAGATTGAGCAACTGGTCCACGATGGGAAAGTCGAGGAACTCCAGGAACTCCTGGTTCACCTCCACCCTTCGGACATCGCCGACCTGTTTCCCAGGCTGGGGCGCATGGAGCAGAATTTCGTGTGGGACCTGCTTCCCGACGAGATAACCCCTGACGTGCTCATCGAACTCGATGAGCCGGTCCAGGAGGAGTTGTTGGATGCCCTCTCCGAGGGGGAGATCGGCAGACTGGTGGATGAGCTGGATTCCGACGATGCCGCCGACGTGGTCGGCACGCTCGATGAGGAGAAGGCGCAGAAAGTGCTGGATGCGCTCGATCTGGAGAGCCGCCGGGACGTCCGGCGTCTGCTGACATACGATGAGGACACCGCCGGCGGCATTATGGCCCTGGAGGTCGCCGCCATCCTGGAGACGAGCAGTGTGCAGCAGGCGGTTCAGGAGTTGCGCGATCTGGTCGAAAACGAGGGTGTTGAAGATATCTATAACGTGTATGTGGTATCGAAGGAAGGGATTTTGCGGGGGGTATTGAACCTGCGCCAGTTCATCCTGGCGCCTCCAGAGACTCCGGTGCTGGAATTGATGGATGAGGAAGCCATCTCGGTGCCGACATCTCTGGATCAGGAGGAGGTTGCGGCCATCTTCCGGAAATACGATCTGGTCTCCCTGCCGGTGGTGGATGAATACGACCGCCTTGTAGGCCGCATCACGGTGGACGACATCGTGGACGTGCTGGCGGAAGAGGCTGAGGAGGACTTATCTATCATCGCGGGTACCCGGGATGAAGAGCCCAGCGAGCGTTCCACCGTGAAGATATTCCGGGAACGCTTCCCCTGGTTGTTGACGGGATTGTTCGGCGGCCTGGTCGCGGCAACGGTGATGCACTACTTCCGGGCCACTCTACTTCAGGTGATTGCCTTGGCATTTTTCGTCCCCGTCATCACGGCCATGGGGGGCAGCACCGCCATCCAATCCTCGTCCATCGTGGTGAGGGGATTGGCGACAGGAGAGATCGAACTGCGCGACCTTGTGCCCCGCATATTCAAGGAGATACGCGTGGCTCTGCTGAATGGGCTGATTTTGGGTCTGATCCTCGGGAGCATCGTGACGTTCTGGCTGTCCCAGTTCAAACTGGGGATCTTGATCGGCGGCATCCTCTTGATCAATATCTGCATTGCCTCGCTTCTGGGAGCGTCGGTCCCGATCTTCATGAAGAGGGTCGGCATAGATCCCGCTCTGGCCATGGGACCCTTCGTTACAACGGCTATCGACGTTCTTGGGCTCTTGATCTATCTCGGTTTAGCCATGATCGTGCTGGCATAATGGCATCGATGATCAATTTGACAACTGAGAGAGTATGCCCTTAGTCAAGACGGAAGGCGTGATCCTGCAGCAGCGCCCCTTCAGCGAGAGTTCGAAGATTCTGGTTGTCTATACTCGCGACAGCGGCCGAGTTTCTCTGCTGTTCAAGGGGGGGCGCAAAGGGAGCAAGAAGTTCCCGGGCGGTTTGGAGACACTGAATCGCGTCAATCTGCAGTATTATTACAAACAGGGCCGCGATCTGCAGAACTTCAAGGAATTCGACCTGATCGAAGCCTACCCGAACGTCCGCCTGGATCTGCCCCGCACCTTCACCGCTCTTTCCATTGCGGAAACCATCCTGCGAACGACCGTCGATGAGGACCAGAATTCCGACGTCTATATAGACCTAATAGCGGCTCTCACAGCTTTGAACCATTCAGACCGGCATCCCTGGGCTTTGCGCTGGAAAAGTCTGCTGGGACTCTGTCGCGGCGTGGGATTCGCCCTGAATCTTGAGGATTGCAGCCGCTGTGGGTCCAAGAATGCCATGATCGGCTTCGATTTGGCGGCGGGCGGTTTCATCTGTAGCGATCATTCACCGAACGGTCCGGATATCACGGAGGCTTCCGGGGAGATCTGGGGAATTCTCCGGTTCCTCAGTTCCTGTACTTACGGAGCGGCGAACCGCATCGTGGTTTCACCGAAAGTCGGCCGCAGGATTGAAGCTCTTTTCGACGCTTATTTCCACTATCACGTCCCCGGGCTGAAGAGCTTCGAAAGCTGGAGGAAGTTGCCGGAGCTTTACTGGGAGGATGATGGGATCTGATTTCGAAGAGGCGGTCTGCTGGGCTCATCTGAACCATAAGTTTCATATCGATAGCCCAGTTTTCGAAAGCCTGATCGAACATTTCGGCAGCGTCCGAGCAGCCATGGAAGTCCCCGGTATTGATCTGGAAAGCGTTGCCGGCCTCGATCCCCGGCTGGCGGAAGCCATCGCAGGCGCCCTCACGGAAATCAGCGGAATGGCCGCCCAGTTGGAGGATCTGAGGGTCCGGGGATTCAAGATTATCACATCAGCGAGTTCCAATTATCCGGCGCGGCTGCGCCTGGCAGAGAATCCCCCGCCGGTTCTATATCAACTGGGCGAACTGAGGACTCAGGACGACATCGCCGCGGCGATCATTGGGAGCCGGGATTGTAGCGAAACTTCCGGAAAACAGGCTCATGAATATGCCGGTTATATGGCCGAAAACGGCCTCACGATCGTCTCCGGTTATGCCTCCGGGATCGACATCAACGGGCACCGGGGTGCTCTGGAGGCCGGAGGCAGAACGATCATCATCCCGGGATGCGGGGTGGACAGATTCGACCTGGCTCCGCTGGGTCCGGCGGGCATTCATTCGTTCGACGATCTCACTGAAAACGCCGTCCTGATCAGCGAACAGCCCCCGGATGCGGAGTGGTCGTGGCCGGCCTGCCGCGACCGAAACCGGTTGGTGGCGGCCTGGGCATGCGCGCTGCTGGTTGTGGAGGCGCAGTTGCAGTCGAGTACTCTCGACACGGTTTTGAAGGCGCAGCGCCTGGCGCGGCCGATTTTCGCCCTGGGATCAGACAGCGAAACCGAGAGGATGTCGGGGAATCAGATGCTCTTAGAGCAGGGCGCCGGCAGAATCGAGTCCAGAGACGACCTGTGGGCGCTTATCGATGAGGTCAGGCCAGGTTAACTGTATCCGGCTTCAATCCATTTATGAGGGGACAACTCAAGGGCAGAGCACAGCACGCACTGGAGATATGATGAAGAAATACTTGACGTTGGTGTCGCTCCTGGCCCTGTTCAGCCAGGCGGGAATAGTGCAGGGGGCGGATTACCCGACTTTCTCCCCGAGGCTGGGAATATCGGGTTCGGCCTCGGTATGGTCCCCCGGCGGTTCGGATGGGGATTTGTTCCAGGCGAGTATGGGGTGGGGAGTGTCCCTGCTTTACTGGTTTAATACGCGCAACCAGGTGCAGTTAAGAGGGACGTACACTCTACTGGCAGCGCGGGAGGATTTCTGGGCCGAAAAACTGGCTCCGGGCATGATCTTCGACGCCTGGGATGTGGACGCCAAGATGTGGTCGGTTTCGCTGGAACTGCGCCGTCTCTTTCCCACGGACCGCAAGAACTACCTCTACATCGGAGGTGGGGCGGACCTGTACATCTTTGAGACTATCGAGGGGAGATACGAGATCTACCAATCGGGGCTGCCGGAAACGGGGGTGATATCCGATGAAAGGGTGCCTTCCCTTACGGGTGGGTTTCACTTTGTGCCGGGTATGTTCATTGTCCTCAACAAACGGCTCTACCTCGACGTCAGCGTGAAGGCTCACTTTATGATCGACGGTATCCACAATCCCTACTGGCTGGAGCCGTGTTTCGCGCTCTCTTACAGAATTTTATAGATGAGCGTTCGCACGCAAAAAGTCCGGGCATTGCCGCCTGGACTTTTTTTATTCGACGGTTTGTCAACTCAACCGTTACACCTTACTGACGGCTGCATTCAACTGGCCGACCAGCTCATCTTCATCCTCGATGCCCGCTCTTTTCAGCGCTTCGCCCAGCGTTCCCCAGACCGGTTCGCCGCACTGGATGCAGATGATCCCCCTCCTGGTGAGTAGAGAGACGGTTTGCGGGTAATCCTTGATAAGGTCTTCGACGTAGATTTCTTTGGTGATCATTTCGTATCGTTACCGATTTGTCCCCTTGCGGGAAGGTTCAGACGGTGCAGAAGGCGCTCCTCGACCTCCCGGGGCACGCACTTCGACGGCAAGGCCCGGTAGATCTCCACGGTGCGCTTGATGGTGTCGACCTGCGTGGTACAGTCCGGACAGCGCTCCAGATGCTCGCGCAGCTCCTGGCAAATGGGTGAAGAGATGTCCTCATCCAGGGCCTCGCAGAGCCTCTCCATGAAAGACCGGCAATTCTCATTCACGGCGATCTCTCCTTACTTTTCTTTCCGTGCCATCGATGAAATCCGCCAGGGTGTCCCTGAGCGCGTTGCGGCCTCGGTGCAACGCCGCCTTGACCGAGGGTACGGTCGTGTTCAACTCATCGGCGATATCCTGGAGGGAAAATCCTTCGATGTCTTTCAAGACGAAGGGGATGCGCCAGGAATCCGGCAAGTCCGCCATGGCTTTTTCGAGAGCCCTCTTGAATTCGGCGTCCAGGAGCAGGTCCAGAGGGCTGCGCGAAAGCGAATTCAGCATCCGCTGATATTTCGCTGCGGGCGTGAAATCGGCCTCTTCATCGAACTCAACCAGGTCTCCGCGGCGCTGCCGGATGGCCATCAGGGCTGCGTTGGTGGCGATGCGGTAGATCCAGGTTTGCAGGGAGGATTCCGCCCGGAAGGTGTCCAGCTTTTCAAACACCTTCAGGAAGGTTTCTTGCAGGATGTTCTCCGCCTCTCCTGGCTCGCCGACCAGCTTCAGGGCGAGGTTGTAAACCATGTCCTGATGGCGGGTGACGATCTGGCTGCGGGCTTCGACGTCACCTGCGAGTGCGCGGGCGACGAGTTCCCTTTCCTCCTGCGGTTCTATTGAGTTGTCCTCAGACTTTTTCTGCCAGGTGCGGTTTCAGAGCCGCTTCCAGCATCGGCTTGGGCAGCGCACCCACCCAGCGTTCGGTCATCTCGCCATTCTTGAAGAGCAGTAGCGTGGGGATGCCGGTGATGCCGAAGCGGGAGGCGGTCATGGGATTGTCATCCACGTTAAGTTTGGCGACTCTCAGGCTGCCGTTGTTCTCTTTCGCCAGCTCCTCGAGAATGGGGGCGACGATGCGGCAGGGCATACACCAGGGAGCCCAGAAGTCGACCAGAATGGGTTGTGTGCTGTTATTTATCTCCGCGTCGAAGGTATTGTCGGTTAAGGTGATTTCCTGTGCCATGGTTTTATCCTTTTTCTGACGGGTTGGTTCCTTTTACGTCATCTTGATCTATTTCTACGCTTTCGGTTTCGTACTCCGCCCGATCCTCAGGCGCACAAGCTCCCGAAAGTCACGTCTGCACCCCCAGGCGGGGCAGAATCCACACCTGCAGGACGATCCAGACGGCGATGAAGAGGAGGATGAGCAGTGAATCCATGTTGCGCCTCGGTTTATTGGTGTTTGACATTGTTTATTTAATGATACGTCTATTCGATTGTTCCGATTGTAAAAGTATGAAAAAACCAGGTTCGCACCCACCTTCAATCTATTAGATGCAGATTAGAGTGAAAGGATTCGTTTCTTTTGAACCATTTGAGATGAACGAAAAGAGCCAACCATCCCGAAACCGTTCAAACAGTAAGGGTTCTTTTCACGTTTAACCTAAGACATTGAATGGATTCGCACAACCCTCGCATCCGTGCACGAGAGGCATCAACCCCAAATCAATGTTGCCGTAGAATTGGTGATTCCGTCGCTGGAGGACTCCGCAAGCTTACAGTGACACCTAAAACCCAACGAAAGGAGTACTCCTATGCGGCATTTTCTCGTTTTAGCCCTCACCTTTGCGCTCGTCGCATCGGCTTCAGCCTACCCAGGCGGCGCCCCCAATGGCTACGCCGGCAATCCCCCCAACAACAACAGCTGCGTCAACTGCCATAGCAGTTATCCCTTGAACAGCGGCGACGGGTATGTCGAGATCAGCGGCTTGCCCGGCGGAGGATATCAATCGGGAGTGACGTACAACTTGACCGCCACCGTGGACGATCCCGGCCAGGTTCGCTGGGGATTCCAGTTAACTCCCATCTACCAACAGGGCAGCAGCTACCTTCAGGCGGGTAATCTGATCGTCACCGATCCTTCCCACACGAGTCTCAGCACTGGATCCGGAACCGCTCCCGATTATCTCAACCAGACTTCCGCCGGAACCTACGACAACACCTCGGGACCGACCTCCTGGAACTTCAACTGGACGGCTCCTGACGTTTCCACCGGGACACTGACCTTCTACATCGCTGGCATGGGCAGCAACAGCGCCAGCGGCACAAACGGTGATTACGTTTACACCACTTCCTACCCGGTCAATCCTTCCGGAGGTTTTCCCGACGTCTGGGTGACCGTTACCCCCCTTGGATCGACCACCATTCCGGTAACCGGTGGTAATCTGGACTGGAACTTCGGCGCCGGGAACAACGAGGCGGCGCCGCAGACGGTGGACCTATGGGCGGACATTACCCTGCCCAACGGCTCCCTCTACGGACCCATCCTGGGGCCGGTACAGAATTTCGCCCTACCGGCGGGCTGGTCGGGTAATCGGGACAGAGTTCTGGCCGTACCCGGTGGCGCCCCGGCGGGAACCTACAGTCTGAACGGCTATGTCGGCGAATACAATCCTCCCAACAACGTCATCTACGGTGAAGACAGCTTCGACTGGACCAAGTCCGCTTCAGGTGACGGCGAATTCGTGGGTGGCTGGTTTTCGGACAACGGTGAATCGTTCGACGAGACAGTCTTGAATGTCTCAATGGCCGCATTGAGTGCCCTGCATTCGAACTATCCCAATCCCTTCAATCCAACGACGACCCTGAGCTTCGATCTGGCGGAACCGGGCTTCGTGAACCTGGCGGTTTACGACGTCTCCGGGAGAACGGTCGCCGAACTGGTTGACGGCTGGAGAGCTTCGGGCGCGCACGAGGTGACCTTTGACGCCTCCGACCTCTCAGCGGGCATCTACATCGCTCGGATGGAGACGAACGGATACAGCGCAATCCAGAAGATGGTCTTCGTGAAGTAAAGATAGAACCGGTACAGATACTAACGGCGGTCCTGGCGGAACGGGATCGCTTTTTTTATGCAGCGGATTCCTCTAATATGAACTCTGATGCGGTGAAAATTTTTTCAAAAATCAATCCTAAAAGCATTGACATCACCTGATAATATGTTTATATTCTCGTGAACGCCTGGTGTTAAAAGGAGGCTGAAATGAAAAAGTACGCCTTAATGGCATTCGCTCTCATCTGCGCTTGCAGCCTGACGGTCCTGGCGCAACCGGGCACCAGAGATGGATTTACGAAAGCTATCAACAAGACTGAAAAAATCCAGCATCCTGTATTCGAAAAAGTCTTCCCCGGAATTAAATTCAGTGTAGAAACGAGCAGTGTAACGTTACCTTTCGCAAAAAGAGTCGTGGGGTGGTTTCAGGGTGAGCGGTTCATCATGACGGACGAATTCAATTTTCTATACGATAAGGTGGCGGATAGTTCCAGGGCGAGCGTGGATGAACGCATGGAAGCCTTCATCCGGCTTTGCTATTGGCGGCAAGATCCGGATCTGACTGTTCTATCACAGGAAGAGGTTTCGATAAAGAAAAATCGTTATATCATGAACCGCCGCATTGTCATTCAACTCCACCACGAGAATAGAGGTTCAGAAGATCTCGAAGTGCTAATACGTTTGCACGATAAAAGGATTAGGACAGTTTACATCTATAAAGATGGAAGACCTGTTGGTTCCCCCCGGGTCCGCTATTGGTCCAGTGTTGGTATGGATGAACTTGATGAAATAGAATTAGTAATAACCGGTAATGTAATAGTAGAGCCTCCTGATGAAATCTATTGATTGAAACATAATCCTCTTTGACAAAGTTTTAAGCAAAAAAAGTTAAAACAGCGGTCTTAAGGATCGCTTTTTTATGCCCATTTGCATCTCCTAAAGAACAGAAAAAATGCTTGAAAAAAAATAAACCGTTGACTTGAAGCATTTTTAATGTTATATTAAAGGATCGGGCAGTTAATGACCATAAATAGAAGGAGGATCCGCACATGAAGCAGGGTATCAGTTTTACTTTCGTTATAGCGGCGCTGTTGATCGCCGGGCCGGCGTTTTCGGCGAATGCCGCGGGGCCGGTCGCGAACGCCGATCCGCTCATCACGTTTTACGAAACCTACGGCTATTCAGCCTTACCCGACGCCGCCGGAGAGATTAGCGTGACGGGGATGAGCGAGGAGCAGGCGCTGGCGCCCACCTGGGGCCTGGACGAGATCACGGTTTATCCCGGTTTTCCGGTCAACGTTACGAGCTGGGCTTACGAGGGCGGCACTTACTGCAACATGGACGCCGACGCCGACCTGGAGGTCCTCTACTACATCGGCCAGACCGTTTACGCCCTGAACCTGGACGGCACCAACGTTCCCGGATGGCCGCAGACGGTCTCCTACTACAGCAGCGGCGCTCCCGCCGTTGGGGATATCGACGGGGATGAGGATCTGGAGATTGTGGTGGCGAGCCAGTACGGCAGCACCGCCGGGGGTGTTGACGCCTTCGAGCTGGACGGCACGGATGTAACCGGATTTCCGATCACGCCCGGGTACGTTTCCCGGTCGCCGGTGCTCAGCGATCTGGACGGGGACGGCGCCCTGGAGATCATCGTCAACAAGCGCGCCTGGCCCATCGGTGAATTGAGCGTTTACCGGGGCGACGGGACCCTCTTCCCCGGCTGGCCTTACGTCATGGAAGGCGTCCCCGGATCGAGTTCGGCAGTGGGAGACATCACGGGGGATGATATCCCGGAGATCGTGGGCGAATCCCTCAACGCCTTGTACGCCTGGGATATCAACGGCAATCTGCTGGATGGTTTCCCTTACATGCTCCCGACGGACGTGGTGACCTCTTACTCGTCTCCGGTACTGGTAGATCTGGACGAGGACGGTTTTCGGGAGATCGTTTTCGGAACACACTCGTACGGTTACCCCGGTGGTTATGTCTATATTCTTCGCAATGACGGCACGGACTTCCCCGGCTGGCCGCAATCGACTAATTACTGGATCTACGGTCCACCCGCCGTGGGATACGTCGACGGCGACAATGTGCTCGATATCGTGGTGGGTGACCAGGTCGGAAGCCCTATACCGACGAACTTCATCTACGGCTGGGACGCTTTCGGCAACACGCTGAGTAACTTTCCCATCGGACCGCTGAACGCTATCAACAATCAGGTAGCCCTGGCCGATCTGGACGGGGATGGTATGATAGAGATGGTCATCGACGATAATACCATGGTTATCGCCACCTATGAAGGCAAGTACCTCGCCTACAACCACGACGGCACCCCGCTGGACGGTTGGCCGGTGACCACCCTCGGCACTACCATGATGAGTATGGTCTGCCTGACCGACGTGAACAATGACGGATTTGTGGATATGATCGGCGCGGGAAGTTATGCTTCGGAAGGCTGGTCGAATATCTACCTCTGGAATACCGATTATGCCTACGATCCGGCGGCGGTTGTTATCTCCACTTTCCAGTATAACGTCAGGCATGACGGGCTCTGGGCGGGCGAACCTCCGACTCCGCCGGAACTGGCGGTGACGCTGACCCCGGTGAATCCACCCATTGTGATCCCGGCGGGAGGCGGATCGTTCGATTACACCGTCCAGATCGCTAACACCGGCGCAGCTCCGGCGACCTTCGACGGCTGGATCGAAGCGGTCTTACCCAGTGGAACCATCTTTGGGCCGATCATCCTCAGGGAGAGCATCAACGTACCTGTAGGGGGGACTATCATCAGAACCATGACTCAGGAAGTGCCCGCAAACGCGCGGACGAGTTCGCTTTCACGAAGTCTGACTCCGGGGACGGTTTAGCTGGAGGCGGCTGGAACCTCTCCGGCTGGGAAGAGGCTGAAGAAAGCCAGTCGGTGAGCGCGGCACTGACCGATGGCTACCAGCTGCTGGAGGCTTACCCCAATCCTTTCAATCCGACGACGACGCTGAGCTTCGAACTACCGGATGCCGGCTTTGTAACCCTGGCGGTTTACGACGTCTCCGGGCGTCAGGTTGCCGAACTGGTTGACGGCTGGCGAGGTGCAGGCACCCACGAGGTGACCTTCGACGCGTCGAATTTAGCTTCGGGGGTCTACATTTACAAACTAACTGCTGGCAATTACACCGCCAGCTGTAAAATGGTGCTGATGAGATGAGTTAGATCTGTAGGGGCGATTCGCTAATCGCCCCTATCTTATAATTCAGGGAGGACAGGCATTCTTGCCTGTTAGATTGTTTTGGTCAGACAAGAATGTCTAACCTCCCCCGTTTAGTCTGTGGAGGATTATCATGAATAGTCGAATGATCTTAGTCTCATGTGTATTTACGCTTCTGTTCGTTTTTCCCGCTATAGCCCAGCCGCCGGATACCCTGTGGACCCAAACCTTCGGCGGAGGCTCTGCGGATTTTGGCCACAGCGTACAGCAGACCAGCGACGGCGGATTTATCATCGCGGGATATACCGAAATTCTTTTCCCTAATTTTGACATCTATTTAATCAAAACCGATGCTTCAGGTACGGAGCAATGGACTCAAACCTTCGGTGGAAGCTCTCGTGATTATGGCGAAAGCGTACAGCAGACCGGCGACGGCGGGTATATCATCGCGGGATATACCGATTCCTATGGCGCAGGCAATGATGATGTCTGGTTAATCAAGACCGACGCCGACGGGGATTCTGTTTGGACTCAAATCTTTGGCGGATTGGCTGTTGATCGTGCCTATAGCGTTCAGCAGACCGGCGACGGCGGGTATATCATCACGGGATCTACCTCTTCTTATGGCGCTGGTGATTATGACGTCTATTTAATCAAGACTGACGCTTCCGGGATCGAGCAATGGAGTCAAACCTTCGGCGGAAACCAGCATGATTATGCCCGCAGCGTTCAGCAGACCGAAGACGGCGGGTATATCATCGCGGGATATACCTCTTCTTATGGCGCGGGTAATTCCGATGTCTGGTTGATCAAGACCGACGCTTCCGGGATAGAGCAATGGACTCAAACCTTTGGCGGAAGCTCTCGTGATTATGGCGAAAGCGTTCAGCAGACCGACGACGGCGGGTATATCATAGCGGGATCTGTAGAATCTTGGGGCTTAGATAGTTCTGATGTCTATTTAATCAAGACTGACGCTTCCGGGATAGAGCAATGGAGCCAAACCTTTGGCGAAATTGGCTTAATGCTTCTTGATTATGGCCACAGCGTTCAGCAGACCGGCGACGGCGGGTATATCATCGCGGGATCTACCCAATCTTATGGCGCGGGTAATTTCGATGTCTGGTTGATCAAAACCGACGCTTCCGGGATAGAGAAATGGAGCCAAACCTTCGGCGGAAGTTCTATAGATTATGGTCACAGCGTTCAGCAGACCGACGACGGCGGGTATATCATCGCGGGATATACTTTATCTTATGGCGCGGGTAGCTTTGATGTCTGGTTAATTCGTCTGGAAACGGATATGACTGTAATCTTGACTCTCACGCCTCTAAATCCGCCCATCCAGATTCCGGCGGGCGGGGGTTCCTTCGACTTCGACATTGAAATCGAGAATATATCGACCACTACATACACCGTCGATGTATTGACAGACGTCACTCTTCCAGATGGCATGACATATCCACTATTGTTAAGGTCCGGTATCAACCTGGCTTCCGGAGCTTCAATTACGAGAAACCTGACCCAATTTGTCCCCGGGGGGGCCCCAGCAGGGAATTACACATATAATGGTCATGTATATGATCATAATACCTGGATACTTTTAGGGGAGAATTCTTTTTCTTTTGAAAAGCTGGCTGGAGACGATGCCCCGAATCATAACTTAGGCTGGGCATTATTCGGTTGGGATAGCGAAGAAGCGGCGTTTGTCGTTCCTCCAGCAGAATATGCTTTACAGCCAGCTTCGCCCAATCCCTTCAATCCCACGACGACTCTGAGCTTCAAACTACCGGATGCGGGCTTTGTGACCCTGGCGGTTTACGACGTCTCCGGGCGGATGGTCGCCGAACTGATCGACGGCTGGCGGAACGCGGGAGCGCATGAGGTGGCCTTCGACGCGTCGAATTTAGCTTCGGGTATTTACCTGGCAAAGATGGATGCAGGTGCTTTCAGTGCAACTCAGAAACTGGTGCTGCTGAAATAAACGAAGCAGCAGAAACAGCCGGGAGGGCGCAGGAAACTGCGCCCTCTCAGATTATGTTATGGATCTCCTTATGAGGGTCAAGGGGTGTCCAATTCAGGTCATGGGCAGGCTGGTTCAACGTGTGGGAGCATTGAGATGAAACTGATACTCGCTGCCATATTGATAGTAACTCTGGTATCACCTTTGGCTCTGAGTGTTCAAGCAAGTTCTAATCATGCCGGAGATCCAGTCATTCCGGTTTATACGAGCACTCGACCAACCGACCAGGAAAACGTTCTCATCTTCCTGGACAATCTCCCCTGGGGATTTTCGACCATCCAAACGCTGCTGGATAGTCTCGGAGCCACCTATACGGAAGCTGCCAGCAGCGAAATGGCAACCATCGACATGGATCCTTTCGATGTGATCATCCTGGCTTCCCAACAGCCCAGCGGCTTTTACCGGGAGTTTCAGGCGCAATCGGCCCGGTTTGAAGATTACCTGTACTCGGGCGGCGTCCTCGAATTTCACTGCGCTACCCTGGAGATGTCCTTCTGGGAACCGCTCACGCTGCCCGGCGGCGTCACCCACGAGGTGGAAGAGAATCATTATAACTTCAAAGTAAATGAAAACCACCCCATCTTAGCCGGTCTTCCGGACACGCTGCATGGCAGCTTTGCCAGCCATGAGCATTTCTGGAATCTTCCCCCCGGAACCGACGTCATCACCATCGATGAGGTCGATCTGCCGACCACGATTGAGTACGGTTTTGGAGCAGGCACTGTCCTGGCGACAGGTATGGCCTGGGAATTCAATTACAATTTCGGCTACACCAGCGGAGGCTGCCTGCCCAATGCGATTGCCTACGCACTTTCCATCTCCGGAGGTAGCGCGGTGGCCATAGACCTGTTGCCCTTCAATCCGCCGATACAGATTCCGGTCGGAGGCGGCAGTTTCGACTATAATATCACCGTCATGAAATCCTGCTGCCGGACAGCAGCACCTTCGGGCCTGTACTCGGACCCGTCAGCCTGTCCATGCCTTCGGGTTTTTCAGGTGATCGGGACCGGACTCAGATCGTGCCTGCCGGAGCACCTGCCGGTGTGTATGCATTCCAGGCCTGGGTGGGGATTTATCCTGCAGATCCCTGGGATTACGATGCTTTCACTTTCGAAAAATTGGGCGTCTCGGATACCGGTGCTAGCCTCTGGAATTGGAGTAACAGTGGCGAGGAATTTGATCCGGATGACGTAAGTATTGCTATGGCGGCAGCTTTTAGCCTGAAGTCGCCCTACCCCAATCCCTTCAACCCGGCGACGACGCTGAGCTTCGACCTGCCCGATGCGGGCTTCGTGAAACTGGCGGTTTATGACATTTCAGGCCGCCTGGTCGCCGATCTGGTCGACGGCTGGAGGGATTCGGGCGCGCACGAGGTGACCTTCGACGCGTCGAATTTAGCTTCGGGGACCTACCTGGCGAAGCTGGATGCGGGCGCTTTCAGCACAACGCAGAAGATAGTGCTGGTGAAATAGGCTCATTTTCAGGCCAAAATTAAGGAGGCGATTCCGGCTGATCCCGGGATCGCTTTTTTGACCTGTTGTCGTGAGCCTCTTGACAAGCCGGGTTAAAATAGTTATATTAAATGTACCATTATCATTGATTGGGTGATCGGTGAGGTATCTTCTCGCAATTGTTTTTACGGCGTTATTCATCCTATCCGGGTTGCTGGGGGCGCAGCCCCCGGATACACTCTGGACGCAGACCTTCGGCGGAAACGAATACGATGACGGCTGGAACGTTCGGCAGACTCTGGACGGGGGCTTCGTCTTCGTGGGACACACACACTCGTCCGGCGCGGGATCTTACGACGCTTACCTGGTGAAAACGGATCCGTCCGGGAACGAAGAGTGGAGTCAGACGTTCGGCGGCGGCGGGTACGACGAGGGTTTGAGCATACAGCAGACGCAGGATGGCGGTTTCATATTCGCCGGGGGGACGGATTCATTCGGAGCCGGTTCGTACGACGTCTATTTAGTCAAAACGGACGCTTCCGGCAACGAGGAGTGGAGCCGGACGTTTGGCGGAGTTACGGGCGATTTCGGCTACTGCGTCGAGCTGACTGAAGATGGGGGCTACATCATCACGGGATACACGACCTCCTTTTCCACTGGAGTAGCGGACGTCTATCTGATCAAGACCGATGCGGATGGTGTAGAAGAGTGGAGCCAGGCTATTGGCGGGGAAGAGGAAGATAGGGGTTACAGCGTTCAACAGACCCAGGATGGGGGTTATATAGTTTCGGGGTGGGTTCTTTATTACA
>JALGZU010000280.1 GCA_025774735.1 candidate division LCP-89 bacterium
TATCGGCTGGAGGCAGGCGACTTCAGCGCCAGCGGTAAGATGGTGCTGATGAAATAGACGATAAACAGCTGAGGCGACCCGGCGGATCGCCCTGTTCAATAAAAAAAGCACCGCAATCCGCGCCGCTGCAACACTCCCCCCTGTTAGTACCGAGGGCCGGAATCGAACCGGCACGGGTTATTCACCCGGGGGATTTTAAGTCCCCTGCGTCTACCAATTCCGCCACCTCGGCGTGACTGTCTTGAGGCTTGAATCAACCCCGGAGGCGGCGACCGGATTCGAACCGGTGAATAGAGGTTTTGCAGACCTCCGCCTTAGTCCACTTGGCTACGCCGCCAGATGAAACCGCCCCCGAAGGGGCCAACCATACTCCCCGACACAATACGGGATCGGAGGTTCAGAAACGTTTCGAGCGGGAGACGGGATTTGAACCCGCGACATTCTCGTTGGCAACGAGAGACTCTACCACTGAGTTACTCCCGCTTCTGATCGTGGAGCATAGTGAGCTAATGCCCCGAGGAGCTTAAAATATAATAAATTGATACCGATCTGTCAAGATTTTTCTGGCAAATACGTCAAAAAGTTAGCCGGTTCAATCCCCCGTCCAGATGACCAATACCGGTCGTTTCACCTGACCCAGGATCGCCTTGGTGGTGGTCCCGAAGACTTTTTCCTTGATGCCGGTTACTCCGTGCGAACCCATGATGATGAGGTCGGCCTCCATCTCGTCAGCGAACTCGCTGATCACCTGCCGCGCCTTGCCTTCGCGCAGGATAACCTGCACGGCCACGTCGTCCCCATCCAGTGAGATGATATCCTTCTCGATCTTCTCCTTTACCGCCAGCGCCTTCGCCTTGATGTCGTCCTGAAAGTCGCTGACGTCAACCCGCAACATCACCATCTCGTCCTTATTTAGAAAATCTTCGCGCACGTTCAACACCGTCAGTTCCGCCTTGCACAGGCGCGCCAGAGCGATCGCTTCCTGCAACATTTTCAAAGCGCTTTTACTCAAGTCGTCCGCGACGAGTATCTTGTTATACATATCTACACCTCTAGTCTATCAAAGTAGATCTAAAAGAACACCATCGTTACCAGGTAAAACAGCGGGAACAGAATCCCCACCGACCAGATCATGTAGCCGAAAAAGCTGGGCATCTGGATTTTATTCTCCTCGGCGATGGAGCGCACCATGAAGTTGGGCGCATTGCCGATGTAGGTGTTCGCCCCGAAGAAGACCGCACCCGCCGAAATGGCTTTCAACATCGGCACGAACTGCCGCCCGGCTTCGCTGTCGACCAGGCCGCTCAAAATCGCGGTGACCTGCGGTTCGGTCAATCCCAGCCGTCCCAGAGAGAGGTTGAAGAAG
Organism: candidate division LCP-89 bacterium; assembly: GCA_025774735.1. Next base: position 1,367 of record JALGZU010000280.1, read on the forward strand.
GTCAGGTAGGTCGGCGCGTTGTCCAGGAAGCTGGAGAGGATTCCGGTAATCCAAAAGTAGTGCCACGGCTGGGTCACCGCCCTCACCAGGCCCGCCAGGGCTCCCTGTTCGCCCGCCCGCAGCATTGCCAGAGCCGGAATGATGGTCATGAAGATGCCGGCGAAGAGAATGGCCACCTCCTTGATGGGGAACCAGGTGAAGTCGTTGTCCTTGCGCGTCTGAGCTCGCGTCGTCCTCAGGGACAACCAGGCGAAGAGGACAATCAGGACCTCCCGCACGATATCCTGGATACCCTTGTGAATCCCCAGAATGGTGATCTCGCCCGCATCCCAGATCCCGGACAGTAGCACCGCCCCCATGATCCCCATCAGAAAAATAAAGTTGTGCAATCCCTCCAGCTTCAGCGGTTCCCGCACTCCCGAATCGTCCCGAGGTTTCTTTTCCCGCCGATAGAAGACCGTATCCAGCAAAAAGAAAACCACGATGAGAATCCCGGATACGAGCAGCATGTGCGGAAAGATGGCGAATGTCCAGAAAAAGGGCACGCCGTGGAGGAATCCCAGGAAGAGCGGAGGATCACCCAGCGGTGTCAGCGATCCGCCGATATTGGCGACCAGGAAGATGAAGAAAACGATAATGTGCACTTTGCTTTTGCGGAAACGGTTGGCGCGGATCAGGGGTCGGATCAGCAACATGGCCGCGCCGGTCGTGCCGATCCAGCTTGCCAGCACCGTCCCGATGATCAAGATAAGTGAGTTTACCGCGGGAGTCCCGGCCAGAGTCCCGCGAATCAAGATGCCCCCGGAGGCGGTGAAGAGCCCCCAGAGCAGAATGATGAACGGGATGTAATCGGTCAGGTAAATGTGCAGGATTTCATGAAAGGCTTCCCCCTGGTAGGCGAATACGAAGGGTAGGGCGAAGATCATCGCCCAGGCGAAGGACACTTTGCCGAAGTTGTGATGCCACCAGAGCGGCTTGAAGAGGGGAAAGAGGGCGATCGAGAGCAATATCCCCATGAACGGCAGCGCCGACCAGATGGGCAGATGCCGGCCCAGAGCCGCCGCAGTGTTTTCGACTTCAGCGGGATGCTCTTCGGATGCGAGGGCGGTTCCGGTCAGTAGAAAAACCAAAAGTATCGCGATAAAACATACGTACGTACGATCGAGGTAAGACCTCATATTTCTTCCAGATTAGTGTAGTGGCTTTCAGATGTGATAAGGCCTACAACAATTCCCCCTTCGCCACCATGACCACTCGCCCTCCCACGTTCACGGCGATCTTCCCCTCCCGGTCGTCAGCCGCCAGCCGCAGCAGAGAGGGCCTCCCCATCTCGTGTCCCTGCTCCACGCGAATGTCGAGGCGGTTGCTATCGAAATAGCGGTGCTTCACCAGATACCCCGCCAGGCAGCCGTTGGCGCTGCCCGTGGCCGGATCTTCCGGGACGCCCAGAAAATGCCCAAAGAAGCGCACATTCAGGTCGTTTTCGGGGTGGTACGTTCCCGGAGCAAATATCAAAATCGTTTTTGCTCGACTTCGTGCGATGAGCTTCGAGTGCTCTTCGATATTCACCGTTGCCCGCTTCACCGCATCCAGAGATATCAGCGGGACGACGAGCGTGAAGAATCCGGTCGAGACCTCTTGGATGGGAAACCGTGTGTCGATATCCTCACTCTTTAAGTTCAGGATGGTGGCGAGGGTGTCAGGGTCGAATGTCTCGCCGAACTCGGGTTCAACCTGTCTCATCCAGAGGCATTCATCCTGTTCGAACGTCACCGGAATCTGACCGACGCCGAGATTCAGCACGACTCCTTCAACAGGCTTGCCGATGACTTCCTTCTGGATCACATAGGCCGTTCCCAACGTTGGGTGACCTGCGAAGGGTAGTTCAGCTTCCGGAGTGAAAATGCGGACGTCCCAACCATCATTCCGGGATTTTTCGGACAGGATGAAGGTCGTCTCGGAGTAGTTCATCTCCTTCGCGATCCGCTGCATCTCATCATCCGGAATGTCGCCCGCGTCACGAACCACTGCTAACTGATTCCCGGCGTACTTCTCCTCGGCGAATACGTCGAGGATGTAGAAGGTATGCATGCTCAATTTTACCTCCAATTAAAAGTGTCGGTGTCCTTGACGGATGGACTCTGTTTGATGTCGCCCAGTACCATCTCCAACCAGCCAAGAACATATTCCGCGATGTCCTTCCACCCGGGTTCCCCTAACACCCAGTGGGCATGGTTGGAAAACTCGTGGTAGGTTGAGTTCGGGCGATATTTATCTGCGATCCGGCGAACAATCGAAGCCGGTGTAATCCTATCTTCCGTTCCTGCCACAACTAATATTGGACAACCGACCTTTGACTTGTCGACATTTGAGGCCCCTTTCTTGTACATGAACCAAAAACCGATTTCGCACGCCGCTCGTCCTGACTCATAGACGAAGTTGTCATAGGTTCTCTTCTGTTCCTCAGCGTCCAGTAAGTTTAGCATTGAATAGGCCGCTTCTCGAAAGGTCTGGCGCATCGGTCTTCTCCAGAAGCCCCATTTGGTAAAGATGCTTAGGAAACTTCTAAGCACGGAAAATCTGAGTGCGATAATACCTCTCGGCGAAGCGGGTGTCAACAAGACCAGAGCTCGTGCCAGTCCCCTGCTTGCCAGGATTTGCGCCAAAAGTCCCCCCATTGAGTGTCCCATAAGTATGGGAACCTCGTCAAGTTTTCGTATCTCACCTTCCAGATCCTGGGCATAATCCAGCAGGCTGGTTGTACCCAACCTTTGATCGGGCGTTTCTCCCGGATCGATATCGTGATAACGGAGGGTGGGTGTTATGCAGTTGAAGCCCTTATTTTCGAAGAAATTGCTGTAATTTTCCCAACACCGCTCTCCCCCCCACATGCCATGAATCATGAAGATAGTACGGGACATGATCCTCTCAATTGGATTAAGATCTAATGGTCTGACAGACGGCAATCCCCGCCCTGATGACCAATGCCGCCTCTAAAGCCAGCATCCACCAGAAAATCTGTGAGCGGTTTTCCACGACGTTCTCACGGTCTTTGATTCAGGCTCGACAGATGCGGAGCTCTTTTGTGAATGTGTTTTAGTCTTTCAACCTCGCCTGTAAATCTTCAGTTGCAGCCGTTTTCCGGAAAACGCTGTAGCATTCCGACCGGATTTCGCCGATGACCTCGTCAATGCGATCCTCCGAAACGGAAAACTGCTGCAAGACTCTGCTGAAGATCTGGATAGAGGTTTCGAACTCTTCGGGGATGATTTCGTCCGCCCCTAATTGGTAGAGCCT
>JALGZU010000281.1 GCA_025774735.1 candidate division LCP-89 bacterium
ATTGCGGCGGATTATGGACAAACTCAGGGCAACCCGTCCCACGGCGGTGAACCTCTTCTGGGCGATCGACCGCATGGAGCGCGTTCTGAATGAACAGACCGACGTTGATTCAGCCCTGGAGGTTTTGACGGCTGAAGCTTTTCGCATCCACGCCGAGGATGAGGCCATGTGCCGTAGTATCGGTGAACATGGGGCCACACTGCTCACAGACGACATGACCGTGCTAACTCACTGTAATGCCGGATCGCTGGCGACCGGGGGGATGGGAACGGCCTTGGCGCCGGTCTACGTTGCCCGGGAGCAGGGGAAGAAAATTTCGGTATACGCCGATGAAACTCGTCCGCTTCTCCAGGGGGCGCGCCTGACCGCCTGGGAGTTGCAACAGAACGGCATCGATGTAACGCTGATCTGCGACAATATGGCTGCCGTAGTCATGCGCGAAGGGCGGATCAACGCCGTCATCGTCGGCTCCGACCGCATTGCCTGCAACGGCGACGTGGCCAACAAGATCGGGACATATACAGTGGCTCTGCTGGCGAAACACCACGGGGTGCCCTTCTACGTGGCCGCTCCGACCTCAACAGTCGATCCCGACATCCCGACCGGCGACCAGATTCCCATTGAAGAGCGGTCCAGCGACGAAGTCGCCGAGTTTGGCGGGGTGCGTACGGCGCCCGAAGGTATCGGGGTGTACAACCCGGCTTTTGACGTGACCCCCCGTGATCTGGTCGTAGCGATTATCACGGAGCGGGGAGTGCATAAACCTCCGTACGATTTTTCTTTCTTGAAGCAAGAAGTTTGAGAGAAGCAAAAAACAACAATATAGCTGGAAATCTGCAATTTATTAGCGGTGAGGGCTTAATGAAAACACTAATCACGGTGTTCGGCATTGTCGGATTGTTGGCCCTGGGGCTGACGGGGTGTCAGAGTACCTATGTGACGTCTGCGAAGATATACCTGCAGCAGAACGATCTGAAGAATGCTCAGGAACAACTCGAACAAGGATTAAAAACTAATCCGAACGATGCTCAAGCGCACTATCTGCTGGGTCAGGTCTATTCTAAGCAGAAGAAGTTTCCGGAGATGATCGCTGAATTCGACGCCGCCATGGCACTGAGCGACAAGTTCACGGCGGATATCGAGAAAATGAAAGCGAAACATTCGCGCGAATTGTACAACAGCGGCGTAGAGAACTTTAACGCCGGCAACCACGAGAAGGCGATCAAGCAGTTGGAGATGGCTACTGTCGTCGATCCGGACGACCAGGAAGGATGGGCATTGCTGGGGAAAGCCTACATCCGCTCCGAAATGGTAGAAGAGGCCGTCGACGCGCTGGAAAAAGCCGCTGAACTGGATCCCACTTATGAGAAGGTCGATGACAGGACTCTCCTCATGGAGATCTACTATAACGAGGACCGAGTTCAGGAAGCACTTAACCTTGCCATGGAAATCATTCGACAGGATCCCAAGAATCGGGAGGCGATCAAAGTCGCTGCATTCTGCTATAATCAGCAAGGCCAAACCGAAAAAGCCTTCGAATATTATCAGGAAATCATGAGAGATAATCCGGACGATCCGGATCTGATTTTCAACTACGGCCTGCTCTTCGAAGCAATGGAACAGTACGAAGAAGCCGCGGCTCAATTCGAAAGAACTTACCAGCTCAATCCGCAGGATGAAATAGCCTACAAGAAGTGCGGCTTGATCCATCTGGAAATGCTCAAGAATAACCAGAAAGCCGTGGAATGTTACCGGCTGGCGCTGGAGAATATCCCCGACAGCCCGGACTTTATGAACAACCTGGGCATTGCGCTCATTCGCGCGGGACAGGATGCCGACGATCAAGCTCTCATCGACGAGGGGACGGAGCACATCAAGCAGGCGGCAGAGCTTCGCCAGACGAATCCCTGAGAAGTATGACGAAAGATATGCAGGACATTAAGGATCTCATCGATCCCAAGAAGATTCCCCGCCATATCGCCATCATCATGGACGGTAACGGACGCTGGGCGAAGCAGCGGTCCCTGCCTCGCATCGCAGGGCATCGTGAAGGTATCAACTCCGTACGTGAGATCGTTGAGACCTGCGGCAGCGTGGGTGTGGAAGTGCTCACGCTCTACACGTTCTCCTCCGAGAACTGGTCGAGACCGCAGCGCGAAGTCTCCGCCCTCATGCATCTCCTACTGGCCACCATCAACAAAGAAGTTAAAGACCTCGACCGCAACAATGTCCGGTTGAAGGTGATCGGGCGCATTGAGGATCTACCTGAAAAACCCAGAAAAGGCATCCTTAATGCAATCAAGCACTTGAACGCCAATACAGGACTGATTCTCAACCTGGCTCTCTCCTACGGAGGGCGTCAGGAAATCGTGGAGGCAGTCCGACGAGTCTGCAAGGAGGGCCGGGAGGGCATAACTGAGGCGGAATTCGCCAGTTATCTTTATACCGGCGATATCCCGGACCCGGAACTCTTGATCAGAACCTCGGGAGAATTGAGGCTGTCTAACTTTCTCCTCTGGCAACTGGCTTATACTGAGATATATGTCACAGACGTCCTCTGGCCTGACTTCCGATCTGAGGCGCTATTTGAGGCCATTCTCGCTTTTCAGAAACGGGAGAGGAGATTCGGGCGCGTCAGCGAACAGCTCCCTACTCAGTAGTCACGCGTATACCTGTAGCGAAAGACCAACCTGCGGGTTGGTCTTTCGACTTTTACACAGGAACAAACCTAATACCGGCGGGTGTAATCTCAAACCGAAAAAGTTCATCTCTAAGGCATGCTCAACCACGAAATAAGTCATATTTTCAGGGACTGCGGTTGTCAGGTATTGGAAAAGCTGCTACCTCGCGTCGTCTTGGTTCCAACGGACGAGGCGGCCATCACCCGGCTCGTCAAGATTGCTGCGGAACACCGGGTAAGGATTTGTGCGACGGGGGCCGGCAGCAGCTTTCCCACAGATTATTCACCACGGGATGATCAGGTGTTTCTGCTCACTACGCAGATGAATCAGATCATGGATCTGCGCTATCTGGATGCGGTGGTTCTGGTCGAAACTGGGATGCTGGCATCGGAACTCGCCAGGCGACTCGAAGGAACGGATTTGGAACTACCGCCAGCGATCGCAGTGTACCCGGGAACCATCGGGGGCGCGGTTCTGGGACCGGACACGTCAGGAGGGAGACATGCTGAAATCCGACGACGTCTGTTGGGACTGGAGCTGATCGATCCTATGGGACGTCACCTCAGCTACGGCAGCTCAGCCATTAAAAACGTCGCCGGTTATGATTACTGGACTTTTCTTGTGGGGACTTCCGGTAGATTTGGAGTGTTGACTCAACTTACTTTCAATCTAGAGAAAATGCCTGAACTCGGTCAGGCTGTAGAGCCGCAAAAAAGCTGTGACCGAGAGGATTCACCCAATCACTGGATTTTTGCCAACCTCTGTAAAGAGCTGGATCCCGATGGGATATTCGTTCCATGAGTATTCGTGCCTACCTTCTTTACATCTCCCTAGCACTCCTGCTGTTGATCCTCATCGGTATACTGATTTGGCCCTTCCTGCATGTTGACCGCTACCTCACGCATCTGATCATTGACCAGTTCGGCCGCTCCTTTTCTGGCACGGTAACCTTGAAACGGGCCAATCCAGGATTTCTCGCCTTAAAACTACACGATCTTCAGATTGTCGACCCCACGGGTTCGATTAAACTGCAGATTGAGTACGCCAAGGTCAAATTCAGCATAGCACGGCTGATCAAACAGCGGTTTAATGTCGTCAAATCTGTTGAATCGATTGCTCTGCGGGCGCCGAAGCTCTCTTACCAGTTCCTACCAGCAGATTCCAGCGAGATTACAACAAACAACGATCTCAGGTTGGGCTGGGATTTTATTGATAAAATCCCAGCCCATTTCTGGATTTCGTTAATCGATGTCTCCTTCGGTTCGATACATCTGCTAAATCCGTCTGGAAGCCCATTACTATCACTGCAGAACCTCAACGGCGGTCTGGTGTCTTCTGAACGGGGTGTCCTGAAAGGGCGCCTACAGGATGGCCCCATTAACGGCCCTTCAACGCGAACGGTACTCAGCATCCTTGTTGACGGGAATAAGCGCATCCTGGAATCCTACTTCACCGCAGCCTACGACGACCTGCTGTTGGGGGAGAAGCAGGGTTTGCCGGATTCTATGACCCTGAGTCTCGGTCGGTTCGATACGGATCTTCGACTGTGGGCAGATGCTGATCGCGGTGGTTTAGAGGGCGAAATCAGCCTCAGCAATCTGATTATTCAGGATACAGAAC
>JALGZU010000282.1 GCA_025774735.1 candidate division LCP-89 bacterium
ACCTGAAGCCTTCCCAGAAGATCGAAATCTTCAAGCATCTGGCCCGGGATTACGAGCAGGCCGGATCCTACAAGAAGGCGGCGGTGTACGCCGACAAGATCCTGGGGATGGACAAAGACAACCGCTGGGCGCTGGCTTTTCGGATAGATCTGTCGGAGAAGATCGGCGATTGGACTTCCGCCTTCAATCAGACCAGGAAGCTCAATTCTCTGCGCGGCGTGAAGGATGAGGGCAGGCTGGCGCTGTATCGCGTGGAAGAGGGTCAGATATTGATCGCTGAAGGGAAAGGCAAGGACGGACGGGTGAAATGCCGGGAAGCCCTGCGCCTGGACCGCTCCTGCGCTCCCGCCTTCATGACGCTGGCAAAGTCCTACGTCAAGGAGGAACGCCAGGAGGATGCCTTGAAGGAGGTGAAAAACCTCCTGGAGGCGAATCCTGAGAAAGGCTACCTGGCTTACACCTTGATGGAAGACCTCTACTTCAACCTGGGCAAGTTCGACGAGATCGAAGCCATTTACCGGGACATCCTCTCCAAGCGTCCGGACGATTTGCCCGCGGCTAAAGCTCTGGCCCGCTACCTGCGAAAAAAGGGCGAAGTGGACCGGACCCTGGCCGTCTGCCGGGAAGCCCTGACTCGTAATCCCGAGGATCTCTGGATGCGGCGTTACATGATCCGCACGCTGCTTTCAGCCGAGCGCATAGAAGACATCGGATCGATCGCCGTCGAACTGTTGGACCGCATCTTCGAAGAAGAGCCGCATTTCATCTGTTCGAACTGTGGTTTCCGCAGCAATGAAGCGCTACTGCGCTGCCCCGAATGCTCAAAGCTGGGGACCTTCGATCTCTAAGATGGTCGGTCCTGCCAACATCATCAAGGCGGCCCGCAAGATCATCGTTCTGGTGATCGGCGGTACGATTCTCCTGATTGGCGTGATCATGCTGGTGACGCCGGGCCCGGCGATCGTAGTCATTCCTGTAGGTCTGGCGGTGCTGGCCACCGAGTTCGTCTGGGCGAAACGGCTGCTCACGAAGGTGCGGGAAGAGGGCACGAAAATAGGTACGGTCATCCTTGAGGCTATCCCTGTTTTCGGGCGGAAATTTGGGCGAAAAGGGCAACGGAAATAGGGGGGAGAAACCTACTGGGGGATATCATGAAAAGACTGATTTTTATCGTAGTCTGTCTGCCTGCTTTGATATGGGCACAGGATGGGTATGACGCCTACAACCGCGGCAGGCTGGCGGAAGCCCATAATCATCTGTTGAATCCTAGCGGCGATCTGGTAGAAATTGATTTCCTGCGCGCCGCCATGACTACCGACGCCGACAGCGCCGTGCAGATCTACCGGCAGATTGCCCTGCAGAATCCCGAGTCGGAGATCGGCAGGCGGGCCTTAGACCGCATCTGCCAGTATTACTACGCCCAGGGTATTTACAACCGGGCTGAGGAGATGGGCAAATCGCTGGGTAATTGGGAACCGTCCCAACGTCGTTTGCGTACTCCCGAGTCCACGCCGCCACCGCCGTTTGCGCTTTCACAGGAAGTGCTCCCCAGGCCGGAAATGCCCGACCCACCGCAGGCGGAGCCTGAAGAGATTCACCTGGGCAAGTACGCTCTCCAGGTGGGAGCATTCTCGCAGCCGGAAAACGCCGAGACACTCAGAGCCAGACTGGAGGAAGGCGGATACACGGCGGTTATCCTGGATCCGTCCGAAACCGCCACGAACCTCTACATGGTGCGCGTGGTGGGATACGACGATATCACGGATGCCTTCGAGGCGGCTGAAAAACTGGAAGCTGAATTCGGCATCAAGCCGATTGTGGTCGCTACGGAGAGCGGGGGGTAGATTTCCCGCCGTTTTATCTGTAAAATCCTGATAAGAATTTTGTGCTATAGATGCAAAACCTGAAACTGCAGTCGAGCATGGTTTACGGTCCAGTGGGATCGAGACGCATCGGCCTGTCGCTGGGCGTCAACCTGAGCCCCATGGTGGACAAGCTCTGCACCTTCAACTGCGTATACTGCCATTACGGCTGGACCAGAACACTGACCCTGGATGCACAGACCCACATGGATTCCCTGCCGGATGTGAACGACCTTGCCCGCCAACTGGAAGAGTATCAGGTGGATCGGGAGGTGATCGATCACGTTACCTTCTCCGGTAACGGCGAAGCGACGTTGCATCCCGATTTCAGCCGGGCGGTGGATATCGTCACCGAGTTCCGCGACCGCTGCACTCCCCAATCGAAAACAGCCATCCTGTCGAATTCGTCCATGGTGTCCGATCCCGGCGTCAGAGAGGCATTGTCCAAGCTGGATCGTTGCATAATGAAGCTGGACGCCGGGGACGAGGAGACCTTCCGTAAGATCAACCGCCCACCGCCGGCGCTCAAGCTGCAAACCATCATAGACGGATTGAAAGAGCTTAAGAATCTGGAGACGCAGACGATCTTCCTGGATGGCAGCGCCTGCAATGCCACAGATGCTGCCGTGAAAGCCTGGTTGCAGGTGATGCTGGAGCTGAAACCGAATGCCATGCAGATTTACACGCTGAATCGAGCCCCGGCTGACAGCAGGCTTCTTCCCGTCGACCGGGAGAGAATGCGGGACATCTTCCTCATGGCCAAAAAAGCCGGCTTACCGGTTCATCTCTACTGAATATCAATCACTTACCGACACCATGAACATCATAGATCTCCGCTCCGATACGGTTACGAAACCCACGCCTCAGATGCGGGAAGTCATCGCCTCAGCCAAGGTGGGCGACGACGTCTTCGGTGACGATCCCACAGTCATCAAATTGCAGGAGACGGTCGCCGGACTTCTCGGCAAAGAGGCCGCCCTCTACGTGCCTTCCGGCACCATGGCCAACCAGGTATCCATCAAGGCGCATACGCAGCCCGGCGACGAAGTCATCGCCGAGGCCAACGCCCACATTTTCAACTACGAGAGCGGCGCACCCGCCTTTCTGTCCGGTGTGACTCTGCACTTGCTGCAAGGGGATCACGGGATCATCAATGCCGAACAGGTGCAAACGGCCATAAGGCCGGGGGATCATCACTTTGCGCCCAGCAGGCTGATAGCGATTGAAAACACCCACAACCGCGCCGGGGGGATCGTCTTTCCCGTCGAAGAGATGAAGCGGATCCGCGACGTGGCGTCGCGAAACGGTTTGAAAATCCATCTCGATGGCGCGCGGCTCTGGAACGCCAGCGCTGCGACCGGTTTAGATTTGCGTGCTTGGGCGGACTTGGCCGATTCGGTGTCGGTCTGCCTCTCCAAGGGGATGGGATGCCCGGTGGGATCGCTGATTGCCGGCAGCACCGAGTTCATCGACCGCTGCCACCGCTTCCGCAAGGTGTTCGGCGGTGGCATGCGGCAGGTGGGCATCCTGGCGGCGGCGGGATTGTACGCCATCGAAAACCACCGCCAGAGACTGGTGGAAGATCATCAAAACGCCCGCCTGTTGGCAGAAACTTTAGCTTCACTGCCGGGCGCCATTCTCGATTTAGACTGGGTGCACACCAATATCATCATCTTAGAACTGGGTAAGGACGCTCCCTTCGACGGGCCGGGCATGGTGAAAGCCCTGAACGAGGTTGGCATCTGGATCATTGCCACCGCGCCCAACAAGGTGCGCCTGGTGACGCATCTGGACGTCTCCCGTGAGGATATCGAGGAGGCGTGCACGAGGATCAGAATGGTGTGGAGTGTGTAAATCATATACCCTTATCTCAATGAAATATATTTGTTTAGATATTACTAAGGTAAGAAGTGATGAGGAATTTAACCGTTTTATTATTGGCGGCAGATATTCTTCTAAGTCAATTTTGCGTAACGTCTGCAATATTCGCACAAAATGATACTCTTTACTTTGATCTTGCCTATGAGGGAATCTTTCCTGAGAATCTCTGGGGAGATCAAATCAAAGCTGGAAAGTTGGTCGGAGGTAAACCGGAAACGCTTATTACTCTGGATAGTGCAGCGTTCGAAATCTTTCAATTTACAGATAGTTTATGGAAGCGTTTGGACAGGTTGCGATTCTTTCAAGAAACTGCCAACAGGATTGATCGCCGATCCACCTGGACGATTGGCGATTTGGATAATGATGGAGTTGACGAAATAGTCACCTGGTCCGGTAAAACCATTCTACAATTTAAAGCCCGATCAGATAGTCTTACCAGTTGTACCTACGAATTTCCCTATGTTATACAGCAGGGATTAGTTGGGGATATTGACAACGATGGTTTAAACGAGCTGGTCACTTTCTCCATTGACGAAAGTCTGTATCGTT
>JALGZU010000020.1 GCA_025774735.1 candidate division LCP-89 bacterium
TGAATCCGAGTTTCTCATAGAATCCAGCGGCTGAATCATCCGTGAAGAGGAATACATGGCTGCAATGATCCCTTATCCAGTTCTGAGCCCGTTTCCAGAGTTCTCCTTGAATACCGCGCTGGCGATATTCCGGCAGTGTGCCCACCGTTAAGAGCTGGGCCCACCTTTCCCTCCCTCCATTAACGATGATATCCATAGAATAGACGCAGATCGAGGCGATGCATTCATCACCGTTGAATGCGGAGAAAGGAATATAGCGATCACTCCACAATCCCCGCTCCTTCCATCGGCTGAAGTCGAGTCCGAAGACACGGTACGCATAGGTTTCGAATGACGCCTTCGCTCTTGTATCGTCAAAGTAATGGCTGCGGTAGTCGATGTTCATTTATCGTATTGTGCAAAGTCTTATGCTTTAAGGGATTTGGCCTGATCGCCCGGCTGCAAGAGATCCCAGGGCAGCATCATCCCACCGATGGCTTCCAGTTTCGTTTGTTTACACTTACGCCGATCCATTATCCAGCCTACTCTCCTGGCCCCGAGAAGAGATCCAACAAGCGATGAACAGCAGCCCGGGCACAGCAAAACCGAGCATCCACAAAGGGGCATCCTTAATCGTCAAATGGAAGGCAACCATGCTGGCGATGGCGATGATCCCTCCGGCTTTCTCCCATTTCCAGGCCAGGATCAGCCCGAGGCATAAACCGATGGGAAAGAAAAGCAGCCCGAAAGTTTCTCTGGAGGTCGTTGAACTCGATTGTTGGGTGGGTGACAAAGCTTCTCCGACTAACATGAGCAGGAGAAAAGCAACGATGACGATGCTCGAAATCCGTGCGATCCAGCGGATAAGCAGAATCGACCGATTCCTATTTTTTGATTCGTCCATTCGGTGTCCAGTTCCTCGGTTTATTTCGAATTGTTAATTTGTCCTTAACTTAAGTTCCGGTTAAAACAACCAGGGGATAAACATCTTGGTCCGTTTCATATATCCCTGATAGACGGCTCCGAAGAAACGACTATTTTCGGCTTCCTCCGTTTTTGCCGTCACCGTCAGAAAAAAAATTGCCGCCACGACTAGAGCGAAACCTGTCCATGAGGGATGCTTGAGAAATGCTCCCCAAGCTCCGAAAAGCAGTGAGCTATAGATAGGATGCCTGATGTAGCGATAGGCCCCGCTCGTCACCAGTTCCGTTGTCTTCTCGATCCCCATCAAAGCGGGATCGTCGTGTCGCGCCCGATCGGGTTTTCCCTTTTTGCGCAGTAATAGAAATCCGTAAACAGGCATGAACGCGGAGACGATCAACAAAATCCATGAGAAGATCTGGCGGGGACTCAATGGCTCATAAAACCAGTACTCAAGATTCAGTAGAACCAGAACGAGTATCGCCTCGAAGGCAAAGAAGCGGTAAAATCCGTGAGAGCGAAGATTCCGCAATGAAGGCCAAGACAGACAAACAAATCCTGCTGACGCAATTATAAAGAAAATTGCTTTGAGTTGAAGACTCATATCGTTACTCCGTGTGTCAGGTGTGGGTGTCTGGCATTACTTAAAAACCCACAATTGTTGAATCATAGCCTCGGCCCGAGGAAAAGGACGGTGAGCAAAACAACAACACCTATCCAGACCAGGATATTCACCAACCAGATGATAAATGCCTTCCCATACGTCACTCCGAATATGCTCGCGATAAAGTAGAGTGCGATGAGGAGCCCGGCGATCTGACCCAGAAGCGACGAGCCCATGATGCCGAAGATGAGAGAGGCGATGAAGGAGACGATGGCGGTATAAATGATGATTTTGACGGCTTCACCCAGAGTCGCGTCGTTCACGCCGACCAGCCGGGCGGAGAACTGCAGAAATAGGCCGCAGACAATAACCACGACGGCGAAAAAGAGCAGGAAGAGTATGATGATTTCCATGGTCGCCACCTCATAATTGTGGTTTTAGATAATCCGATTGGAATTATCCCTCGGTAACAAATGCCCACAAAAAATCATAGAATTCCTCCGCCTCATCAATATGCGGGCAGTGGCCTGTGTTCTCGAAAGCTTTGGTGGGGATGTTTCGCTCGGTGACATAGGCGAGAGTTTCTTTAGGCAGGCTTTGGGTGCCGTAGCAGAAGATTTTGGGAATGGTGAGCGAACAGACGATCTCGCCGATCCGGCTCCGATAGGTTCCCGGCAGGGCGGTATTGCGTTGCACGATCTCCAGAGCGTTCTGGCGAAACGCCTCTTTTCGGCAGAAGCGCAACGATGCGTAGTATTCCCGGCCGGAAGGCGTCTTTCCCCAATTCCACGCCGTCTCATTCACGAATTGATCAAACCACTCATCGAAACGTCCTTCTTCGACGGCCTGGGCTGCTTTACCGGAGAGGAAAAGATCGTGTTGAGTTAGCGCACCCTCGATATTGACGTATTTCTTAACCACTCCGTCAGTATCGGATTGGCACAGCAGCGCGGCTATGTCGCCGCCCATGGAATGGCCGATCAAGATTAATTCGCTGAGATCAAAGTTTCTGATTGTCTGCCAGAGGCGGCGGAGGTGGGCGTTGAACGTGTAGCCATCCGGATCGGCGGCAGTGGAGCTTCTCCCGTATCCTATTAAATCCGGGACGATAAGGTTGAATTCATCAAAGCGGCGGTCTTCAAATACGGGCCTAAATGACAATCCCGAATCGCCCAGGCCATGAACGAACAGAAGCGTCTGCTTCGTTACGGAAAACCGGTTGTGAAGTATATAGAGATATTCGCCCTCCTGAACGTAATAAGTCTCCACCATGCTCCACTCTTCGCTGATTTCCGCTCTCAGGCACCCTTCGTCGATTTGACGAAGCGTTTGAAATTCAGAGTCTTTTCGCCGAAGTTGATCAGAAGGCCGACCGCAGCCTTATGAGCATCGACCTGATTGATGATTTGAGAGTAGTGCATTTCGGTCAACTCGGGAACCGCTCTGATGGCCACTACGACGCCGTCTTCGACGACGAAGTCAGCGTGGCGTTTCCCCACCTCCATGCCGCGGAAGAAGATGGGCGTTTCGACATCCTTTTTGAACTCCAGTTCGGACTGATCGATCTCAACCGCCATACAACGACGATAGACCTCATCCTGATAACCGCTGCCCAGAGCGGAATGGACGCGGTTAGCACAACCGAGGATTTTCTCCGTTGTCTCGGGATACTTTGCAGCATTGGTCATGGGATCGAACCCCTTATATCTGAATTCTTGGTTTGTACTGTTTATTCCAGATAGCGAATTATCGTTCGAACCTGAATGTGTGCGTATACTTCAAGAGCACGGTGCGGTTGCGCGTAACCGGATATATCGGTTCTTCCCGGAATCGATTCGTATTAAACTCTTCATCGAATACCAGATAAAAATCTTTGCCCTCTGAAGGATTGTAGCGGAATCTCACGTTGCCAATTACTGCTTGAATTTCGCTGTTGTACTGGATAAAAGCACTCAGTGACACTTTTGTGCTGGGCATGTAGAGGCCTCTGATCCTGGCGATGTGGGCGGTGAGATCCAGACCGCGTTCTGGGAAATTAATTTTGTTTATTTCGTAAGTTCCGCTCAGGTTCAGGGCGGACGAAACGCTCCAGGTCGGGGAGATCTCGAATGACGTGCGGTTGCCATCGTAGAACGTACCCAGTTCAAGTTCAGATTCAAGATGAAATACCCCCGACATAGGTGTGCCAAAAGCACACTTGGTTCCGTAGAATTCATAGTCCCCGGGCGGAACAACAACCTCTTCATCATCGCTGAGTTCGAACGTGTCCGTGACACTCTCATAGAAAAACGCCACATCGACATGACACCAATAGCCGGATTTGGTGGTGAATTCCCATCCCGGTTCGATTTCGATCGATTCCGTCAAACCGTCCGAGTTGCGTTTGACGACATACCCCCATACGTATACCCAATGCCTCAACAGCGGAGAGTCATCGCCGGGAATCCAGCCGTAGAGCAAGCAGTTGCCGAACCGCGTATAATCTTCCCGTTCTTCGTAACCCACACCCGGATGATAATCCTCGCCCGCCATCGACAAACTCAGATCGAAACCCAGGCCCTTTACGGTCCGGCGTTCCCAGCTCAAACGGAAGCGGGCAGGATCCAGCGAGAAGGGATCGTTATCCAGGTCATTCTCGAAAGTTTGAGCCCAGTTGAACAGCAGGTAATCGTCATCGAACAACTTGATGGTGCCGTCCAGGCCGTAGGCGACATTATAGGCGCCGCCTTCGGTGATCCGAGAGGTCATCATCCCTCCGACATAAGTGTTGGGATTCATGACCTGTCGGCGCACCCGCAGGACTCCGAAATTTTCGGAGGCGATGTATTCGATAGGCGCCGTCTGCATAGTGAGAAACCCGAGATCCCAGGGGCCTGTGCGCCCGACGATGCGAGCGCCTCCGTAGATGGGTACTTCTTCGTCCTCATCTTCATAAATACCTATCTGGCGGCTGTAGAAGAGGCGGTCGAAACCACCGAAGTTGAATTCGAAATTGCTGGCGCGCTCTTGGAAGAAGAGCCGTTTTTCCGGGAAGAACAGTGAAAAGCGCGTCAGGTTGATCTGTTGATCGTCAGCTTCCACCTGTGCAAAATCGGTGTTCACCGTCAGATCCAGGGTCAGGTTGTTGGTGAGGCCGTACTTGACGTCGAGACCGACGTCGCTGGTGGGGTGTTCTTCTCGTTGGTAGGCCGTTTCAGTATCGTTCAACTCCCAGGATTGCCCGAAACCGCCGAGCCCATAGGGGGCGACATACAGAGGTTTACGGCTCTGGATATCTTCGAGGATAACCTCTCTGGCCTGGGATGGTTTGAAGGTACTCCAAAATCCCCATTCGGGGGGA
The DNA here is from genome assembly GCA_025774735.1 of candidate division LCP-89 bacterium. The sequence goes on from JALGZU010000020.1 coordinate 4,845, forward strand.
ATCGCTGGGAACATGGTGACCTCGTTTTTGCGGGCGATCCACCTCCAGGTGTTCAATCCCATCACCACGCGTCCGTCCGTGTCCTGAAAGCGCAGGCTCGAAAAGGGGATGCGCATCTCAACAAACCAACCTTCATCGTTCCGAACCACTACCACGTCCCAGAATGTATTCCAACTGGTATTGATCGGAAAATCACCCAGAGCGTCATTGAATATCGCCATATCCAAGCGTAAACCCTCCGGGGTGGTAAAAAAGCCCAGCGCGTTCTCGTTGTCGTTATAGGTATCGAGGATCAAGCCGAACCAATCGTTGTTGAGACTTAGCTCGTCGCGCTGTTTAGAAGGGGCTTGAATATTGGCGGGTTCGCGATCGAAACAACGGGCGGCGGCGTAGAAATAATCATCGTCATATGCCACCAGAATCTCAGTTTTTTCTGTAGGAATCGCACCGAATATAGGCACATGCATAATCAGCGGAAGAGATTCAATGCCCTGCCAGGCTGACTCGGTGCTGAAGCCATCTAAAGTGACGGGTTCGTTAATGCGAGGCAGGATGTAAGAATTTTGCGGCTGAACAGCGTGAATCGGAATAGACAATAGGAGTGAAAAGACCACGATTCGCCCCTTCCGCACATTGCCTCCTCAGTGTGCAAAACCAGGCACCTTCGCTGAATTATCTTCTTAATAACAGAAGGGCGGGAATCGCCCCCGCCCCTTACACTTATCAACCGACCGACTTCAACACGCCGATCAGTTCATCCATCTCGTCCCTGGTGCGTTTCTCGGTAACGGCCAGTAAGAAAAGATTCTTCCAGTTCGTATTGAAGCGTCCGAGATCCGGCCCCAACAGGAATCCCTTGTCGCTGACAGCCCGGATCATCTTCTTCATATCACCATCATAACGGACGGGAAACTCTTTAAAGAAAGGCCGATCAAACGCCAATTCGAAACCGTCGATCCTGGTGATTTCATCGGCCAGATAGTGCGCCTTCTGCAAACAGAGGTCACCCATCTCCCTGATCCCCTCTTCACCGAGAAGGGCCAGGGTTATACAGGCCGCCAATGCGCAGAGGGATTGATTCGTGCAGATATTCGATGTGGCTTTATCCCGTCGGATATGCTGTTCGCGAGTTTGTAGGGTCATCACAAATCCGCGACGCCCCTGAGTGTCCGCCGTCGCGCCGATGAGACGGCCTGGAATGCGTCGAACGAACGGCTTTTTAACCGCGAAAATGCCCAGATACGGTCCCCCGAAATTGAGGGCGTTACCCAACCCCTGCCCCTCGCCAGTGACGATATCGGCGCCCAGTTTCCCCGGCGATTCCAGCAGACCGAGTGAGACGGGGTCAGCGGAGACGACCAGGAGCCCACCCGCATCATGTGCGGGTGCACTGAAGGCAGAAATATCCTCAATATAACCTAAGAAATTGGGATTCTGTACGAGCAAGGCGGCTGCCAAATCGAGGTCATATTTTGACAGGTCGGGATCCGTGACACCATTCATCAGGGGGAGGTTCTGAATCTCAATGCCGGAGGCGTTGGCGTAGGTGGCGAGAACCTCGCGGTAGTGCGGATGGATACCCTCGCTGACCAGAACCTTATCCCGGCGGGTCTGATTGCAGGCCAGGTACATCGCTTCGGCCAGCGCCGTGGCGCCGTCATAGTGGGAAGCGTTGGCAGCGTCCATCCCGGTCAGAGCACAGATCATGGATTGGTATTCGTAAATCGCCTGCAGTGTGCCCTGGCTGACTTCCGCCTGATAAGGAGTATAAGCGGTGCAGAACTCGCTGCGGGAGAGGATGGCGTCCACGGCGGCAGGGATGAAGTGGTCGTAGGCACCACCACCCATAAAACAGGTGTAGCACTCTTCAGAGCGGTTGGCGTAACTGATATTCTTCAGGTGCGTCAATGCCTCCATCTCTGACAGGGCTCCAGGAAGGTTCAGCTCACTCTTCAGAAGGATCTCCGCTGGAATCGTCTTCAGGAGGTCTGGGAAATCCTTAATGCCGATCTTGAAGAACATCGCTTCAAGATCATCTCTGGTATGGGGTAGGTAGTGATCCATCTATGATTCATCGATTAATTTCTTGTAATCTTCAGCGGAAAGCAGATTATCCTTCTGTGATGGGTCTGACATTCTGATCTTGATCATCCAGCCATCCTCGTAAGGGCTGTTGTTGATCAACTCGGGGGTGTCATCGAGTTCGGTGTTCACGTCGACGATCTCGCCATCTAAAGGGGAGTACAGTTCACTGACGGCTTTGACGGCTTCGATGGTACCGAAGGCATCGCCCGTCAGAACGCTATCACCCTTCTGAGGCAGTTCGATGAACACGATGTCACCCAGTTCACCCTGAGCGTAGTCCGTGATTCCGATGGTGGCAACGTTATCGTCCAAGCGAGCCCACTCATGTTCCCCGGTATAATACAAATCCGATGGGAAGTCCATTCAATCCTCCTGATATCTATAGCGTAAATTGATTGAGAAATCCTGTATCGACGTTGCCCGCGATAAAGTCGGGATGATCGAGAACTTTTCGGTGAAACGGGATAGTGGTCATGACACCTTCGACCACCATTTCATCCAGGGCCCTGCGCATCCTTGCCAGAGCCTCGGGGCGATCCTTCCCGTGTACGATCAGCTTGGCGAGCAGGGAATCGTAGTTCGGGGGAATGGCGTATCCCGCATAAGCATGGGAATCGATCCGGATCCCGGGGCCTCCGGGGAAATGCAGTTCCTTGATGAGTCCGGGCGAGGGCAGGAAATTCTTCCCGGGATCCTCGGCGTTGATGCGGCATTCGATGGCGTGCCCGTTTAGTTTAATCTCGCCTTCCGGCAGATCAATAGCCTCTTCCATGGAAGCTAATAATTGAGCCTTCACCAGATCGAAATCCGCCACCATCTCGGTAACCGGATGTTCGACCTGGATACGGGTGTTCATCTCCATGAAATAGAAATCGCCTCCGGCGTCCAAGAGGAATTCCATAGTACCCGCGGATAAATAATCGACTGCCCGGGCACCGTCAACCGCCGCTGCGACCATTTTTTCGCGCAATTCGGGTGTGACCGCCGGAGAAGGGCTCTCCTCGATCAATTTCTGGTGACGCCGTTGAATTGAGCAGTCTCGCTCGCCGAAAGCCAGAACCGTCTTATCAGATAATCCCAGAAGCTGAATTTCGATGTGGCGGGGATTTTCGAGAAACTTTTCCAGGTATAAATCTCCTGAACCGAAACTGGATTCCGCCTCGGCACGCGCCATTTCGAAATTGGATTCCATGGCATCGGATGCCTGGACAACCCGCATGCCCCGACCGCCACCACCTGCTGAGGCCTTAATGATGACAGGGTAACCGACCTCCCGGGCCAACTTCAAGGCATCCTGGTGGCTCTCCAGAGTCCCCTTACTCCCCGGAATGACCGGGACGCCGGCTTTCTTCATGGTATGTTTGGCGGCGGCTTTGTCGCCCATCAGTAACATGGTATCGGGCCGGGGCCCGATGAACTTGATGCCGTGCATGGCGCACATCTCCACGAAGTCCGCCGATTCCGCCAGAAAGCCGTATCCGGGGTGGATGGCATCAGCGCCGCTGATTTCGGCCGCAGCGATCAGGTTCTGAGGTTTCAGGTAACTTTCCGACGAATTCGGCGGCCCGATACAGACGGCTTCGTCGGCGAAGATAACGTGCAGACTGTCCTTGTCTGCGGTGGAATAAACCGCCACAGTCTGGATGCCCAGTTCCCGGCAGGCTCGGATGATCCGCAGGGCTATTTCGCCCCGGTTGGCAATTAAAACTTTTTGAAACAAGAGCCCATCTCCCGAATGATACAGCTTGACCACCCCGGCCGCTTAAGCCGGCTCGATGGTAAATAATTCGTGATCATACTCCACGGGTTGCGCGTTTTCAGCCAGTACTTCAGCGATCCGTCCATCGAACTCCGATTCGATCTCGTTCATCAACTTCATCGCCTCGACAATGCACAACACCTGACCCTTGTGCACGAGATCACCGACCTGAACATACGGTTCCGCGTCAGGGGATGGTGCGGTGTAGAAGGTCCCGACCATGGGAGATTTCACCACCCGGGCATTCCGTTGCACTCTGGGAGCAGGTTCGGTAACTCCCTCAGCCTCCGCTACCGTAGTGGCTGGTGGAGGGGACGCTGCCGCTATGGGAAGGGAGACCAGCTGGCCATCGATCGCGGTGGATTTCACCAGACGAATCTTGCGGTCGTTGTCTGAAATCTCGATTTCGGATATTTCACTGTTTTCCAGGAGCTTGACCAACCTGCGGACATCCTTGAAATCGAACATAATCTCTCCTGAATTATTTCGACTCATTCTTTGACTCGCTCCAGATATTCATTACTCCGGGTATCCACCCGGATCAGATCCCCAACATTGATGAAAAAGGGCACGTTGACGACGGCACCCGTCTCAAGCTTGGCCGGTTTCGATCCTCCGGAGACCGTATCTCCTTTCACGCCGGGATCGGTTTCAGCCACTCGGAGAATAATGAAATTCGGCACTGAGAAGGAGACCGCCTGGTTACCATTGAAACTGACATGGCAATTCTCCCCCTCTTTCAAGTACTTGCGATTCTCACCGACGATGCTCTCCGGGATAGGGATCTGTTCGTAGGTTTCATTATCCATGAAGATAAAGTGATCGCCTTCCTGGTAGAGGAACTGCATATCTTTCTCATCAAGTCGCACGACGTCAATGCTCTCGCCGGACCGAAAGGTATTCTCGATCACCCTGCCGGATTTGACGTTCTTCAATTTGGTGCGAACGAACGCCCCACCTTTTCCCGGTTTGACGTGCTGAAATTCTACGACCGTGTATAACTCGTTCCTGAAAGTCATAACCAGTCCATTTCTAAGATCTGTAGTAGATCCCATCTTTTACTCCATTCGGGTGGTTACTGTTTATTAGTCCTTTATCCCGCTGAAATCATTCACCGAAACGAGGGGCGTATCGTCCTTGAGACAGCCGCTGAAGAGCCAGAGTAGAAGTCTGATGGCCGTGCGAAATAGCAATCTCATCGTGCTACTCGTGTGCATTCGACTCTCGCAACAGCTTAAACAACTCATCTTCATTCAATATCTTCACCCCCAGCTCCCGGGCGCGAGCTAATTTAGATCCCGCCGCCGACCCGGCGACGAGAAAGTCCGTTTTTGAACTGACAGAAGTTGTCACGGTTCCACCTAATGCCCGGATTCGTGCACTGGCTTCATCGCGGGTAAATTGCTCGAGAGATCCCGTCAGAACGAAGGTTTTTCCTGCCAACTCAGTCTGCCCTTCGACCGCTTGATCCGCGGTCATGCGAACGCCGGCAACTTCCAGCTTCCGGATAATGGCCTGGTTGGCCGGAGATGCGAAAAAGCGGGCAATCGATTCGGCAATGCGGGGCCCGACCTCGGGGATGCCGGTTAGTTCATCCTCTTCCGCTGTTCGTAAAGCGTCCAGAGACCGGTATTCGGCCGCCAGAGTGCGCGCAACCCCTGCTCCGACGTGCCGAATCCCCAAGGCGAAGATCAACCCGTCCAGGGACCGGAACCGCGAGTCGGTAATACTCGTAAGGAGGTTTTCTGCGCTTTTTTCCGCTATTCGCTCCAAGGGCAGCAGTTTTTCCAGGGTCAGGGAATAGAGATCACCGTAATCCCCGATCAAACCGTACTCAATAAGTTGCTGGATGACTTTTTCACCCAGACCGTCCACGTCCATGGCGCCGCGTGAAGCGAAATGCTCGATGTTCTTCTGCACTTGAGCGGGACAGGCTCCATTGACGCAGCGCCGCACGACTTCCCCATCAGGCTTCAGCAGCATCTCTCCGCAGGCGGGGCAGTTTTCAGGCATATTGAATTCTGTCGCCTGGGTTGGCCGGAGCGACAGATCAACCCCCACGATCTTGGGGATGACGTCTCCACCTTTTTCCACGTAAACCGTGTCCCCGATGCGCAAATCCAACCGTCCGATCTCATCCTCATTATGCAGCGTCGCCCTTCGTATCGTGGATCCGGCCAGTAGTACGGCTTCCAGTTCAGCGACGGGCGTCACTGCGCCGGTTCGGCCTACTTGCAGGGTAATGCCGAGGAGGTGCGTGCTGGCACGTTCAGCTTTGAACTTATAGGCTGTGGCCCAGCGCGGCGACTTCGCCGTCGCGCTAAGTTTCTCCTGCTGGGTGATATCGTCGATTTTTATGACAATACCGTCGATATCGAACGGCAATTGGGGGCGTAGCTTTTCACATTCATGCCAGAATTGCACGACATCTTCGGCTGTTGCCAGATTCCGCCAGTCTCTGGAGGTAGGCAGATGTGCGGCTTCGAGCCATTCCAGGCAGCGGCTATGAGTCCATCCGCCAGCGGAGATACCTTCGAACCAGACGTTGTAACAAGTCAGCCTCAAGGGCCGATCCGCTACCGTTCTCGGATCCAGCATTTTCAGAGTACCACCGGTGGCGTTTCTGGGATTGGCGAAGGGCTGGTCGCCATTTTGGTCGCGCTCTTCGTTCAGGCGGGTAAAATCAGTGCGATTCATGTATACTTCGCCCCGCACGTGCAGCACCGGCGCAGGTTGGTCCACGGATAACTGAAGCGGTAGAGAACGGATTGTTTTTAAGTTGGCCGTGATGATGTCGCCGGTTTCACCATCTCCCCGTGTCGCTCCTCGAGTAAAGCGGCCGTTTTCATAGCGAAGGTCAACGGCGATTCCGTCATACTTCAGTTCGCCCACGAAACTGTAGGGTGCCCCGCCCAATCCTTCACCTACCCGTCGATCGAATTCCAGAAATTCCGCCTCGCTGTATACGTTCGACAGGGATAGCATCGCCACAGGATGGCGTACTGAGGTGAATTGACCGGTCGGTTTTCCGCCCACACGCTGGGTGGGGGAATCGGAGAGGATGAGTTCCGGGTGATCGGATTCAAGACCGGCGAGCTCTCGCATGCGCCGATCAAACTCCTCGTCCGAAATCTCTGGTTGGTTCCGGACGTAGTAGAGATACTCGTGATGAACAAGATCCCGGCGCAATTCCTCGATGCGCCGCACCACTTCTTCTTTCGACCGGCTTTCCCGGGCCATCTGCACCGTGCGTAAATGGTAATTGAAAATTTGAAATTTCTGCTCAATTTAACGAATTACTGCCCCATTTTCAAGCGTTTTTTACCTATTTTGGCAAATTTCGTCGAGTTTTTTCGTTGGTAAAGCGGTTGGGATGCATAATGTCATCTCAAAAAATGCAAAAAAAAAGCAGCCTTCTTCAAGACTGCTTTTCGTACAGCAACAAATCTTTACCAAAATCCTATATTTCCTGTAGTCCCCTCCATTATGTGTGATTCATCCTCCCGCGGCTCAACGTAAAGCGGAACCTTGTTTTTGGCCACGCTGACGGTGCAATCCCAGCAGAGCTGGTCTACAGACATCCAGCGCGTTTCAGATCGGCAGGCAGCGCAGAACTTCACTTTGCTTCGCCTACCATCCTTCTGCCGCGTCCTCCGCGGCCGCCTAATCTGTTGTTCTTGGACTGCTGCCATTATGCCCTCCCATTCGGCTCAATTCGATCAAATCACAAGAATGGCACTGGGGAATATAGGAGATTCCCGCATCCAGTATTGTGAGCCAAGTCACCAATTTATTATTTTATCATTGTCTGTAGTCGCCTGGTTCAGAGGTGCGAGTATCGAACCTTTTATTTCATTGTGACAGATTCCCGATAGAATTCTAAAACACTCTGCAAATATTGCGCATCCTCTCCAAAATGGATCAACTCGTGGCCAGTACTAAAAACCGGGGGCAACATCCCAAAAGCCGCTTCTTTCAGGTTGATTCCGATAGATCAGAAAACCTCGAAACAAAATCGCTCGAGACTTTAAAAGGCAAGAACCATGCCCTTTTCCATTGGAAGGATTAACTCCTCCTACGCGCACTTCTGTGCGATAAAGACCCCGGCCTGTTCAGTAAGCTCTATGAAATCCAGCAGCTTGAAGCCACCTTCTTCGGACCAAGCTTCGACCTCATTTCTCGTATAACATCTCCCTGACGGTGTTGATACCAGCATATTGATAGTAAACAGTGCCGCGAAGAGAGGTCCGGTGCCCTCTTCAGATATGAAGAAATCCTTGATCAGCAGCAGCCCACCAGGATCCACAACGTCATGCAGATTTCCCAAAAGGGCTCGGACCTCCTTCTCGCCCCACGAATGGATGATGTTAGACATCAACACAGCATCGAAATTTCCGAGGAAATCGGCTTGAGTGAAATCTCCCGCGTGGTAGCGCACTTTGTCTCCGGTACCGGAAGCTTCGTGATGCTGTTCAAAGATTGCCTCGACTTCAGGCAGATCGAAGACGACGCATTCAAGCTCTGGAAAATGCTTCGAAGCTGCAAAGGAGTAAGTCCCCGGCCCTCCGCCCACATCGAGGAGCCTATTTTTACCAGTCAGATCAACGCGTTCCCAGAGCTTTTCGGCTGAAAATCTGGCGATATTGGCCATGCCATTGATGAAATTCCGTTGCTCTTCTGGCGAACGCCGCTCCTGTGGATCTCTAATCGGCAGGCCGCTCTGCAGAACGTCGCCGACTTTCGTCCAGCGCTCCCAGAGGTTGAGATTGTGGTTCAGAATATCCCCCTGGTATTCCGGTACTCCCTTGACAAGCAGGCGTTCGGTAATCGGCGAATTAGAATAGCGGTCTGCTTTCTTCTCGAGTAGTTCCATCGCGGTCAAGGCGTTCAGGAACGCTTCGCAGGCCCGCCGGTCCCAGCTCATGGCTGCCGCAACCTGTGCAGCGTCGGATGACGTCCCGGAAAGGTTAGTAAAAAGGTCGAACCGGTTGGCGGTCAGCAGCAGAATCGATTGACGGTACGCACTCGCCGTGCTGGAGAGGCTGTTGACCATCTCCATCAGGTTGCTGTTATTATCACACATAATTTTCACCTCAGATAATTCATTAACGAAACGCAAGGTCAGCTTTAGGATGTAAGATGTACGTTTTCTGCCAGGAGTGGATTTGTGGGAAAAACCGAATGAGCAGATTGAGGTTGACCTTGACATCTTTATTATGTATATTAACCCAATAAAGTTATCTCGCGATATGTTGGACCAAGTCAACAGTTTACTGACCAGCTTTACCGAGCTGGAAAATGAGATCGCCAATCCCGAAATCATGCGCGATCAGAAGCGCTATACTGAGCTTCTGCGCAGGCATAAATCGCTGAAAACCGCGGCCGAACTGGGGCAGAAATACGTCGAAATCTGCGAGGAGCTACAGGAATATCGCGACATCGTGGCTGCGAATGAGGACGAGGAGTTAGTCCAGCTCGCTGCCGAAGAAATGCCCCGGCTGATCGAGGAAGAAGAGCGACTGGCCGAAGAGCTGAAGATCGCCCTGTTGCCGAAGGATGAGGACGCCTCTCGCGATCTGATCGCGGAAATACGGGCGGGTACCGGTGGTGAAGAAGCCGCCCTGTTCGCGGCAGACCTGTTCCGGATGTACCAGCGGTTCTGCGAACGCTCAGGGTACAAGGTGGAGGTCATGAACACCCATGAAGCTTCCGCCGGCGGTTTGAAGGAAGTCATCTTCTCTATTTCTGGTGACGAGGTGTACGGCCGACTGAAGTTTGAATCCGGTGTTCACCGGGTGCAGAGGGTGCCCACAACCGAGGCATCCGGGCGAATCCACACATCCGCAGCTTCTGTTGCAATCCTCCCCGAAGTCGAAGACGTTGAAGTAGAGATCAATCCAAACGAATTGAAAATCGACGTTTTCCGCTCTTCCGGGCCGGGGGGACAGAGTGTCAATACCACCGATTCGGCGGTACGAATAACTTACCTCCCCACCGGCATGGTGGTTTCCTGCCAGGATGAAAAATCTCAACACAAGAACAAAGCCAAAGCGTTGCAGGTGCTGAGAGCCCGTCTGTACCAGAAACAGAAGGAGGAAGAGGAAGCCAAGATGGCCGCGGCGCGGCGCGCCCAGGTGAGCACCGGGGACCGCTCCGCCAAAATCAGAACCTATAACTTTCCTCAGGGACGCGTGACTGACCACCGCATCGGACTGACGCTCTACAGGCTCTCCGAAATTATGGACGGCGATCTAAACGAGCTTATCGAGGCGCTGATCCTGGATGATCGCTCAAAGAGAATCGATGAAGTTTCAAACGCCACGCTGGCCGGTAGCTGAGACAACCCTGCCTGTCCGCGAGGCGCTTCGATTGGCAAGCGAAAGCCTGTCTCAAATCAGTAACGATGCCCCCTCCCGGCAGGCCGAGTGGATGCTCGAAGAAATCCTGGGGATTGACAGAGCCCGGCTCCACTCCGACCGGTCTCTTACCCTGAATCCGGCGGACGTCTCGCGGCTGAGGAAGTTCGTCGAGCGGCGCGCTGTGCACGAGCCGTTGCAGTACATCCTCGGCACTGCGGAGTTCAGAAACCTGAAGCTTAAGGTCGATCGACGCGCCCTGATCCCCCGCCCGGAGACGGAGGGCATCGTTGACATCGGCCTGGAATTCCTGCGGGATTTCCCCACCCCGCGGATTCTCGACATCGGCACGGGATGCGGCGCCCTCGCACTGGCTTTTTTGGACGAGCATCCCGGGGCGAGCTGCACCGGGGTCGACATCAGCCGGGACGCTCTGGATCTGGCCGCTGAGAATGCTGAAGCGCTGGGATTCAGCAGCCGGGTCCGCTGGCAGGAAGGCGATGTGTTATCCGTCGATTTCGCTGCTCAGATCGGCGAAAAGTTCGACCTTATCGTCAGCAACCCACCTTACGTATCACGAGATGAAGCGGATCGCCTCCCTGCCGAAGTGCGGCTGTGGGAACCGGCCACAGCGCTCTTTTCGAAGTATGGGGATCTGGATACGATCGAAACACTTGCCAGGGTGAGCTTAAGTCTCCTACACCCCGGCAGTACTCTGATCTGTGAAATCGGTGAAACCCAGGGATCGCAGGTTCAACAACTCTTCAAGCAATTGGGATGGGAAGAGCACGTCAGAGACGACCTAAACGGAAAGCCCCGCTACCTGGTCGCAAAAAAGGGCTGAAGATACGCGACACGACGCTGCAGAAAGCGATCCTCGCGGCCGTGGCAGAACATCCCGGCTCTTTTGGCATCAAATCCCTCTTCAGGCACCTCGGGTATTCGCAGCGGGATTATACTGAATTCCGACGGGTCCTGCATCAGCTCTTTGACAGCAGCGAGATCGAGCGACGCGGCAAACGGCGCCTTTTTATCCCTCAGAAAGAAGTTATCATAGAGGGAATTTTGCGGTTAACCCCGCACGGCTATGGATTCGTGGATCGCGGGGACATGCCCTCAGTCTTCATCGGCGCCCGGGAGGCACGCAAAGCTTGCGATGGTGACCGGATAACCGTCAGCGTATTCGACAGCGGGCATGAAGCAGGGCCCGAGGGGCGGATACTTGAGGTCGACGACCCGAGGGGCGGATACTTGAGGTCGACGATAGCAACCGGCTTCCCCTGCTGGGCAGATTAGCATTCAGGGATGGTGGCTGGCTGGCGGAATTGAAATCTGGCCCACTGGCCTTCCAGGCGAAGGTGGATACCGGGAAGAGGAAGCGGTCGTTGAACAGCGGCGACTGGGCACTCGTCACCCTGCCAGGCATCCGGCGCCGCTACCCCCTGCCGTCCTGCCGGATTATGTCGGTCCTGGGCGCACCGACCGAAAAGGGCGTCGCCGAACAGGGATTACTTGCTTCCTACGGTCTCAACGAAAACTACCCCACCGGTGCAGTTCGAGAAGCAGCAGGACTCAAAGTGGAACCATCCCGCCGGGGTGTCCGCGAGGACCTGCGGCGAGAATTTGTCGTAACGATAGATCCTGCTGATGCTAAAGATCACGATGACGCCGTCTCATTGCGCCGGGATTCGAAGGGGAATTACCTTTTGGGTGTGCACATCGCCGACGTCAGCCGCTACGTCCCTGAAGGCTCGAAGATCGACGAAGAGGCTAAGAAGCGCGGCTTCAGTGTCTACCTGCAGCACCACCATCTCCCCATGCTGCCCCCGAAGTTGCCGGGCGAAGTCTGCAGCCTCAAAACGGGAAAGGATAGGTTGGCGCTATCGATCCTGCTGAGCCTCGATAAGGATGGCAAGATATTATCCCGCCGGGTGATCCCTTCGCGGGTGCGCATCCGCCGGTTGATCAGCTACGAGACGGCTCAACAATACCTCGATAAGGATAAATCCGGCGTCGAGGCGGATAAACGTGATCCAGAACTGCAAGGCCAGTTGCGCCAGATGTGGCGCCTGGCGAAAGTACTGTTGAAGCGCCGGCTGGCCGAAGGAGGCGTCGATTTCGACCTGCCCGAGCCGGGATTCAGGTGGGCTGAACACGCAGCACCGCAAGAGATCTTCCGCCAGCCCCGCCTGCCGAGTCATCAGCTCATCGAAGAGTTCATGCTCGCCGCCAACCGAGCCGTCGCGGATATCTGGGCGGAAAAGCTGGGCGATGACATGCCCCAGCTCTTCCGCGTTCATCCGCCACCCGACGCTGAAAAACGTCAGAAGTTATCCGACTACCTGGCCGATACCGGGTTTGAATGGCCCGCGGACGAGTTAACCACGGCAAAACAGATCACTGCACTGCTGGACGAAGCCCGGCGGCGCTTCCCCGCTGAAGTGGTCTCGGTCATTGCTAGAAAAGCACTGATGCTGGCTCGATATGACACCCGGGCACGCGGGCATTTCGGTCTTGGGTTTAAGCGATATCTTCATTTCACCTCACCCATCCGCCGTTATGCGGATCTGACGGTTCATCGTCTTATCTGGAAATATTTAATCGACGATCATAAAGTGGACTCAAAAGGGGCACTCAGAGAAAAGCTCGACCAGCTTTGTGATGTCATCTCAGAACGCGAACGATTGATTGCAGAGGTGGAGCGCGAGGCGGGCAAATTGGCGGGATTGCTGTATCTGCGGGAACACCAGGATGAAGCGTTCCCCGCCCGTTTCGTCGAAGCAGCGAGGGAAAAATTTTATATCAGCCTGGAGAATCTCTTCATAGAAGGTGCACTGGACGAAGGCAGCGGAATCAGTTTCCGCCCGCGCAGGAAAAAACCGTCGCACTCTGCGAAGAAAGGTGGTAATGGCAGCCGTCTCGCCATCGGGGATACTCTGACCGTCACACCGAGCCGGATCGATCTGCTGAACCGGTCGCTGGAGTTCAAGCCGGTATGAGCGACGTCGAATGGGAAGATGGTTTCAAGTTCGAAGTCCTGGCCCGGGACCCAAATTCCCGCGCCCGTCTGGGTCAGCTGACAACGCCTCACGGTGTCATCTCGACACCGGCTTTCATGCCGGTGGGAACTTACGGTGCCGTCAAGGGTATTTCACCGGAGGAACTGCGCAGCGCCGGGGCTCAGATCGTCCTGTCGAACGCCCTGCACCTCGAATTCAGGCCCGGATCGGATCTGGTGGCTCAGTTGGGTGGACTGCACCGGCTGATGGCCTGGGACGGCCCGATACTGACGGATAGTGGAGGATTTCAGACCTTCAGCCTGTCCAATTTGATGCATCAGAACGAGGAAGGAATCGAGGTCAAGTCGCCGATCAACGGTTCGAACTACACCTTCTCTCCTGAAAGTGTCATTCAAATTCAACGCCAGCTGGGAACAGATTTCATGATGCCTCTGGATGTCTGTCCGCCCGGCAACTCAGACTACAAAACCGCCGCTGCAGCCGTTGAAACGACGCTGCGGTGGGCGTCACTATCCAGGGAGACTTATCAGAATAGTAAACCGGAATACGGGAAAGCTCAAGCCCTGTTCGGCATTGTTCAGGGTAGTGCCTACAAGGAACTGCGCTTGAGAGCCATCGAATCCCTGGGCGACATTGGCTTCTTCGCTTACGCCCTGGGCGGCCTGGCCGTCGGAGAATCGAAGGAAAACACCTGGCGGACCGTTCAGTTCTGTGACGCACACCTGCCGCAGGATCAACTCCGCTATCTGATGGGTGCCGGGACGCCCGAGGATTTGCGCATGGCCATCTCCCTGGGGATGGACTTCTTCGATTGTGTCCTCCCCACCCGCAACGGTCGTAAAGGGAGCCTCTTCGTGAAGGACGGCAAGATGAACCTGCGCAACGCGGCGTTCAAGGACGATCCCAGCCGCATTGAAGAAGGGTGCAATTGCTACGCCTGTCAGTCGACTGAAGATGGCCGGCCCCGTTTCAGCCGGGGAGCGACCAGGCATCTGCTTTACACCGGCGACCCCCTGGGCGCCAGGTTAGGAGCGCTGCACAACCTGACACATTACTTGCGACTGCTGGAATCGATCCGAAACGATCTGGAACGACAGGCTCAAGCGCCAGAATCTTCGCCGAGCGGTGGTTAGCACAACGGTTACAAGGCCACATTTCCCGTTAAAAAGACGTATCAACTGTAAAGGAGAACTTTATGATGTTCGCATTTCTCGCACAGGCGGGATCATCTGGAGGCGGCGGAGGCTTTTTAGGATTTCTGCCCTTTATTCTCATCATGGTCATTGTCTATCTCATGATGATACGCCCCCAGATAAAAAAGCAGAAAGAACACGGCGCAATGCTTAATTCGTTGAGCAAGAACGATGAGGTCATCACCTCAGGGGGAATCCACGGACGAATCGTCCAGATGAGCGAAAAGGGCACATCCCTTCAGGTTCAGATCGCCAAAGGGATCATCGTCACGGTAGAGCGCAGTTCCATCTCGCGTATTCTGAACGCCGATGAAGCAAAGCAGACCCGCCAGATTCCGGCAGGAGGGGAAAAACCGGCAGGAAAGAGGCCCGGGAAGCAGCCGCGACAGCCATCCCACAGAAATGGATCGGGTGCTAAACCATCCCAGGAGAAGCAAGCGGCCCGGGAAACAGACTCCAGACCGGCCGGGAGTGGTGTTGTGACCACCAGCCCCACCAGCCCCAGCAGCGACGAGCCCCGCCGACACCGGCCGAGGCGCCGTTCCCGCCGCCCTCACCAGCGCAGGGATAACCGGCCGCAGACGCCGACACCGGAAAGCAAAGGCGAAAAGACCGGATAACGGAAAGTGACCCATGTCCGCAGATGACATTCGAATTTACGGGGATGATATCCTCAAGATAAAAACCGAACCCGTCGTAGAGTTCGATGATGAACTTAAAGCGACGGTTGAAGCCATGTTCGAGACGATGTATGAGGCGGAAGGCATCGGTCTGGCGGCTCCCCAGGTGGGTATTTCAAAAGCGTTTCTGATTATTGGAATGCCGCGTGAAGACCAGGAGCCCGAAAAGCTGTTTTTCGCCAATCCGGTGATCGAGGAAGCCCGGGGGGAATCCCACTTCGATGAGGGGTGTCTCTCCGTTCCGGGCATCACCGCGGACGTGATCCGTCCGGAGTGGATCCGCCTGAGGTACCAGAATTTAGACGGGAATGTGTGCGTGATCGAGGATGGCGAGTTGCTGGCGCGTGTGCTGCAGCACGAGATAGACCACCTGAACGGCATCCTCTTCGTCGACCGCCTTACTCCGGCGCGTAAATCGTTGCTTAAAAACAGCCTGAAGAAACTCGCTGATGAAGGGTACACATATAATTCTGACAACGACACCGATCAACGCCTGTAATCCCGTTCGTAACCGTTTCGCATGGCAGAACCGGGGGATACAGCCGTGAGGATTGTCTTTCTCGGGACTCCTCAATTCGCGGTGCCATCCCTGCAACGTCTGATCCTGTCGGCTCACCACATAGCTGGCGTGGTAACAGCGCCGGACAAGCCGAGAGGACGCGGCCGGAAGGTGGTGCCGACGCCGGTGGCATTCGTCGCGCAGGAATTCGGGCTTCCCGTGTTGAAACCAGAGGCATTGAACAGTACCGGCTTTTTGACGGTATTGAACCAATGGAAAGCGGACCTTTTCCTGGTTGTGGCGTTTCGGATCCTGCCGGAAGCGGTTTTCAACCTGCCGCCGAAGGGATCCATCAATCTTCACGCCTCCCTGCTGCCCGCTTACCGAGGTGCAGCCCCCATACAGTGGGCACTCTGGAACGGCGAGACTGAAACTGGACTGACGACCTTTCAGATCGAAATGACCGTGGATACGGGGAACATCCTCCTGCAGCGCAAGGTTGAAATTTTAGCGGATGACGACGCCGGATCTCTGGCAGAGCGGATGGCTGACAAGGGTGCCGATCTCCTGCTGGAGACGGTCGATGCGGTGGAAGCCCGAACGCTTACACCCCGGGATCAGGATTCGCGGCTAACCAGTCCGGCTCCGAAGATCACCAGGGATCACTGCGCTATCGATTGGACGCGTCGGGCGGTTGAGATTCACAATCAGATCAGAGCGCTGGCACCGCATCCGGGTGCCATTACGAAACTCGCCGATAAAACTCTGAAAATCCTGCGCTCGAGGGTGCTTGAAGACCGCCCCGTCGCCCATCCCGGAACCCTCAACATCACTGATGCCGACATCACATGCGATACCGGTGACGATGTGCTACTTATAGAGGAACTTCAACTCGAAGGGAAGAAAGCGATGGACGTCGATGCCTTTCTGCGGGGATACCGCCCCAGGGGCAGGTTCGTCCTCAGCAATCTGGGGGAATAGCCATGTATTTCTTCGATCCAACGTTTGTCCTGCTTATTCCCGCACTCATCCTGGCTTTCTACGCACAATCCAAGGTGAAGGGCACATTTGCGCGCTACAGCAAAGTGCAGTCATCGCGCGGTTACACCGGCGAAGAGGTGGCGCGGTCACTTTTGGACATGCGAGGTCTCGGTGACGTCAGTGTCGAAGCGACCAAGGGTCAGCTGAGCGATCATTACGATCCGCGCAGCAGAAAGCTGCGCCTTTCTGAACCGGTATACGGTTCGAACTCCGTTGCTGCGTTGGGAGTTGCCGCACACGAAGCTGGACACGCGCTGCAGCATGCCGACAACTACGGACCGCTAATGATACGGAGCAGCGTTGTTCCGGTGGCCAACATCGGCACCTGGATGGCCTTTCCGCTGTTCATCATCGGATTTCTGTTCGCCAACACTATGGCCTGGATGATGGATGTGGGCATCATCTTCTTCACGGGGGCCGTGGCGATCAGCCTGATCACACTCCCGGTGGAATTCAACGCCTCATCCCGGGCTCTGGCTCTATTGTCCGAAGGTGGCTATCTTATCGAAGAGGAGGTACCGAAAGCTCGTGCGGTGCTCAACGCCGCCGCCTGGACTTATGTCGCTGCTGCGACTATGGCTATCACCCAGCTCGTGCGGCTGCTGATCCTGCGTGGCATGCGTGATTAGAGTCATGGCACGAGATTCTTCCAGCACGGCGGACGATACAAGGGCACAGATGTACACTGTACAGGTGGGCCTGATTTTGCGAATCGCCTCGATCTGGGAGAAGGGGAGTCATACCCTGGATTACCTGCTCGACCGTGAACTCAAACGGTCCAAGATCGATTCAACCGCCCGGTCGGCTGTTACGGAATGGATTTACGGTTGGGGTCGAAGCCGGGGAAGCGCCCGCTATCTCCTTGATGCGTCGCTGGACCGGGGCCTGGACTCTCTCGATCCAAAGCTACGGCTCCATCTGGAGATGATAGCCAGCCGCCTCTTGATCGAGGAGCGAACGCCAAAACCAATAGTCGTCTCCAGGGCAGTCGATTACATAAAGCAGTTACACGGTAGCAATCTGGGCAAACTGTCCAACGCCGTGTTGCGAAAGATCGCCGACCGACCTCCTCCCTGGCCCAATCCCGATGTGGATCCGGTACATCACCTGGCGGTTTCACGGTCGCACCCCGACTGGATTGTGGCGCGGTGGTTGGACCGGTGGGGATTCGATAAGACCCGGGATCAACTGGATTGGGACAATACCCGGCCCCAGCTATGGTTGCGCAACAACCCGCTGCGGCAAAGCACTGACGAAGCTGTTTCGCAGCTGGAGGCTGCGGGGGTTGAATTCGAGATTTCGCAGGAATTCAGCGGCTTTTTCCGACTGAAGAGTTCTTTTCACCCGGCGGCTGAGGCTCTGGTCAGCTCGGGACTGTTCACCGTCCAGGATCCCTCGGCTTCGCTGGCCGTGCACCTGCTGGCACCCAAAAGCGGAATGTCCATCCTGGATCTCTGCGCAGCTCCCGGGGGAAAGACCACTTTAATCGCCGAACTGATAGGCGATTCTGGTCAGATTCTGGCAGTAGATGTATCTGTAGACCGTTTAAACAAGCTGGACCTGGCTTCATCCAAGCTCGGGCTCACGAGTATTCAAACGCAGGTCGCCGACGGTCGCGACATCGAAAACAATCCTGATTTGTACGACCGGGTGGGCACGTTTGATGCTGTTTTGGTAGACATTCCCTGCAGCGGGACTGGCGTAATGAACCGCCGTGCGGATCTGCGCTGGCGTCGCACACCGGAGGACTTCTCCGACCTGACCGAACTTCAGCGTGCGCTGCTTCGGAGCGGAGCTGCCGCCACGCGGCCCGGCGGAACTCTCGTATACAGTACTTGCAGCATCGAACCGGAAGAGAATGAAGAAATCGTGCACGATTTTCTCCGGGACCATCCGGAATTCAAGGCGGATGCCGGGTCAAGGGATATACCGGAGACTTTTCTCACAAATGTTGGCGAATTGAACAGCTTCAGCCCCAGAGACGGAATCGACGGGATTTACTCGGCGAGAATGATCAAGAAGTTATAGGCGAAGTTACATGGTGCGAACCATCAAACAGTGGATAATTCCGGCGTTGATCGTGCTGGCGATTTACGGTGCAGGGGTCTACCTGATCGACTGGTTGATTCTGCCCATTTATACCCGTCACGGGATTGAAGTGGAAGTGCCCGACATCGTCGAACTGCACGTGACGGAAGCGGATTCCCTGTTGCGGACGCGGGGATTTAAACTGGTAGTGGAGAGGGAACAGTACGACTGGAATTACCCCGAAGGCACAGTGGTCAATCAGAATCCGGAAGCCTTCGCCCTGACGAAACCGGGGCGACGGATTTATGTGACTATCTCGATCGGTGAAAAACTGTCAACCATGCCCAACTTGGTGGGGAAATCCGGCCGTGACGCCATGTTCGCCGCCCAGAGCGCGGGATTAAGCCTCACAGATGAGTGCTTCGGGTACGAATATTCCAATTACTATCCCGAAAGTGTAGTCATGGCTCAATCCATACCACCAGGGACCAAGCTGCGCCGCGATACCCCCCTCCATGCCACGGTTTCCCTGGGAACGCTGCCGAACGAATTCACCGTGCCAAATTTAATCGGTCAGTCGATGGAGAGAGCGCG
>JALGZU010000283.1 GCA_025774735.1 candidate division LCP-89 bacterium
ATCCCAGAAGAACGCCGTGCCTAGGTCGACGCTCTTCTCCCGCCGCGTCATGTTGCCATAACCATCATAGGCGTAAGCAAGATCCGCGTAGTTGTTCGTCATAGCATCGGGGTAGGTTACATGCGCCGCCACAAGCCGACTGACACCGTCATACTCGAACTGATCATCTCCGATGGCAATGATGTTGCCCGCGCCATCGTACGCGTAGGGCCCCGAGTCCCAGGCATCGATCATGGGTAGCACGCCGCCACCGCCGCCACCACCTGGGAGGGGGATGATCTGGGCCACCAAGTCGGTGGGCAAGGGCTCCGGGAAACGCGGATCGGGTGGGGTACCTGCCAGTGGATGTTTCCAGACCCATCCCTCGTTCCACCTTCTCTCCCCTGCCGCTTCGGTCTGAGCTACCAGCGTATCTGCCCCTCCGCCCAGGTTGAACGCCGAACCCGGATCTGGGATGCGTGCCACGATCTGAGAAGGACGGTTACGGGCGTCCGGAGTGATCTCTGTCTCGGTGCCGTTCCCAAAGCGCAGGTCCTGCACACCTCCCGCTGGGTTGTAGTCCGCGCCCTCCAAGAAGAACCCTTGGGTCGCTCCGTCGGATACCGTCCCCAGGAAGCCGTTGACGTAGCCATAGGTGACTCGCGTCGGCAGGTGTTGCTCTGGTTGGCGCTCCGGATAGTCGATCGCGGACACCAGGCCGAAATTGTTGTATTCATAGCTGGTTGTCAATGCGTCGTCCAAGACTTCGGGGCCTGAGAACGTCCATCGCTCACTAGATAGGCGACCGTTGAGGCCGGCGTAAAAGAAGTCTCGTCGGACCTCGAACGCCCCGCTATCGTTGTAGCTCCGCACTGATGTCAGCCGCGCCTCCGCCTTACTCAACCCATCGCCCATCTGCTCGTCATACAAGTACCTCTTTCGGAGAACGTCGCCACCAACGGTCTCTTCAAGGATTCGTCCTGCATCGTCATACTTGAAGGTCACCTCGGTGTTCGCCTGGTCGGTCTGCTTCAGTACCAAACCGGACGGGTCAAACGACTCAAAGCGCGTCCACCCGTTCTCCGGATGAAGGGCCGACCTCAGGCGACCCAGAGGATCGTAGGCGAACCTCCGCACCTGCTCGTCCATCATTACCTGAACGAGATTGTCCTGCTCATCATATTCATAAAAGGCTTCGGCTCCCTCCGCGGGAATAACGTGAACCAGGCGGCCGAAGGCGTCATAGTCGAAAACCGCCGTCGAAAGAGCAGGGCGTCCCGGCGGAGGCGACCCCGTGCTCCCAGGAAGGCGATTCAGGTCCATGAGGGTGACCGTCTCACTGAAGGCATCATAGGCGCGCTCGGTAACGGCACCATCCGCTGTGGTCATACGGGTAACTCTTCCCAGGGGATCGACAGTGTACGTATCTGGGTTGGCCCCCGGGTCCACCGGCCCAACCGTGCCACCGATGGGGATGCGGTAGTCGTACGTCGTCCCACCGGGGCTGATCTGTCGGTACCACTCTGATTCGAAAACCTTCCGACCACCAACGTCGTACTGGAAGGTCTTGAAATTCAGCTCCCCCTCGCGACCGATCTTCCCGTGGGAGATCAGGCGTCCCGCCTGGTCATACTCGTACCGACCATAGATTTGGTTACCCGAGCCCCCTTGCGAGACAATCGTCAGATCGAGGCTCGGATAGGAGATATAGCTCGCCAGTTCCCCCGCCGAGGGCGTGATGGCCGTCAGGCGACCGAGATCGTCGTAGTTGTACGTCGTCTCTACCCCTGCCGGCGTCCGGGTTGCCGTCACCAGGCCGGTGAAAACGTGTACATCCCGATCAAACGCCTCCCACGATAGGCTCCCGAAGAACTTCCCCGTGACATGACCCGCCACATCCAGTTCGAAGCTGGTGGTGCGGGAGTGCGGTTCGCCACCGGCCATGTTGCTCACTGTCGTCGCTTCCACCCTGCCGTAGGCGTCCGGGGTGTTGACGGTGGTCACCGCCCCCGTCTCTGCCGTTGGATCACCGTAGGCCTCGATCGTCAGAGCCAATCCAAACGGGTCCATGGCAAGGACCCGCGATTTCTTCAGTGTATCTCCCGGGTCACCCTTGCGAAGGGTTGTGGAGGTCGTAGGATGCAGAATCCAGCGATCGATCAGCTCCTGCTGCAAGTCCCCGGAGGACGCTGTAATGTCAGCGAGATCCGGGTTGCCGTCAGCAACAGCATACTTGGTGTGCGATTGCCGATAGACGTTAGTCTCCGAGAAGAGTTCGTACTCTGTTTCGGTCTGGTAGTGACCGTACTCGTCAAATTCCGACAGCTTCGTGATCGTCGCCGGATACGTAAAATCATCCGCAAAGACAGCGCGAGCCGTTCGGTACTTGCGGATGTTCTCTGGGCGCGCATAGTCCTCAGTTGGATTCGCATCGTACTCTGGATAATCAAAGAGGTCGTACTGGTAGTGATAGTCCTCCATGACCAGCGGCATACCCTCCAGCGATGAACCCCGTAGGCGATCCATGCCGATGATGGTCCCGTATCTCCTGGGGTATGGGATCGACTCTGAGTACTGGTCCATCTCCTTCTCATAGAGGTAGTAGATGGTGGCATTGCCATCCGGATCGATCTCGAAGACGCGCGGTGGGTTGCTATAGTCAAAGGACACGCTCTCGTACTCGGCAGTCGGAAACTTGCCCAGCAGAGGGACAACGCCCGTGCCATCGCGGTAAGTATCACTGATGGGAATACTCAGTTGGTCAAAATGGATCGGATCGCGCCCGTACTCCCAGACTGCCTCTGGAGCTCCGTCAACAAGGAACTTGCGACGAACCAGCGCGAAGCTACGGTCGCCCTCCTCTTCGTAGCGATAAACGCGGTACACATACTCGCTGCGCGCCCCTGTCGGCAACGTTCTCTCCGTGAGCACGCCGTGCCGTTGACACTCTGGCTCGTCGTAATTGAAGTTCATTGTGTAGCCCAGTGGATAGGTGATCTGTCGGAGCAACGGCACGTTTATCTTGGGATCGGGATCACTCGCGGCTACACAATCCTCCCCGGATACCTCTAAAATCGGATGTGCGGCTAGAGGACCCTGGATATCCGTGCTCTCGGTGATAACGTCATATGTGATGGGGCTTATCAGCCCCGGAAGATGGATCGAGAAGCCATTAGACACTGCCTGAATCTCGATCTGCCTCCCGACGCTATCCCGTATGTAACGGATGGCATTCACCCCGGGCGCAACGCCCCCCACTGCCGGGAAACTCCGCAATCCATCAGGGTTGCCCTGTCCCCGGAGACTCGCGTCATAGAAGTACTCGATAAAGCTGCACGGAACTTCTTCCTCCTCCGTGCCAATGACTCTGTTCGTCACCCCTCCATTCGGACCGTTGAGGAACAGCGCATCGGCGGAATCACAAGCCTCAGGAGGAGATGCGTTCAATCCCCGCTGACGCGGAGATTCCCGCCGGATCGTGTACCAGCCGGCCAAATGGGATTCGTCTGAATCCATAGGCTGAGGTTGCCCGTGAAAACTAGGAGGCTGACCGCTGCCAACGCGATAACCCAAGAGTCGCGACGTTCCATCTGGCTCCCAGAGCTTCCAGACACGCATGGTGCCTTCGGCGGATTCGTTGAACTTGTAGACGTCGTATGCACGCGCCCGGAGATAGGACGAATCCTTGCTGTAGTAGTAATACCCGTCAGGGTCTTGTTGCTCATCTCGGTACAGCGTGTGTTGGCTGCCATCTGGGTTCTCATAGTGAAGAATCAGAGGCTCGGCGTAGGGCGTGTTCGGGTCATAGAAGAGTCTTCCAGCGTGGAACTTCCAGCCCGCTCCAAAGGTAGATTCGTTCTTCAGGAACGGCTCCCGGGCCGTTTCGGATCCATTGTTCGGTTGACGGTATTTCCAGATTTTTGAGTTGTAGGTCAGAACGATGCCGTAGCTGAGGTCGTTGACCTTGAACTGTGGGCCAATCGGCACAGACAAGACGAGATTGCCAGTCGTCACATCGACATGTTCGCCAAATTGACCGGACTCGAAGACGTGGTTCTCGGAAAAGCCGATCTCCTCCTGAAAATCCTCCGCCAGCGTGACCTCAGCTGGCAGCAACAGGAAGGCCAGCACCAGGAGCACCGTGACCCGAGTGGCTGACGAGGCGTATCGTTTCGCTCGATCCCTATTCATGACGGGTTCCCCCTCTGGCTCGGGACGGGCAGCGAGCCGCTTCGGACTGACGCGAATTGGATTCCGTGAACGGTCTTCGATAATCTCTGTCGCACATGGGATGGTTGGATGGG
>JALGZU010000021.1 GCA_025774735.1 candidate division LCP-89 bacterium
CCTGTCGATTCTAGAGGACCACATCTTGGCTTTTCAGACATATGGCAGTTTAGTGGGCGGTAGCCCACCCTTCTACGAGCTGGCCGCTCTGGGCGGGCCATACCAAATGAGAGGCTACTATGAAGGCCGCTATCGTGATAAAGCTTACGCAACAGCTCAAATGGAATATCGCATGTTCATTTTTCGGCGGATTGGCTTGGTGGCCTTTGGCGGATTAGGCGATGTGTCGGATAGCTTTCCTGATTTTGAACTGGAAGACTTTAAATATTCCTATGGCTTCGGAATTCGATTCACGATAGATGTCATCGAAAAACTCAATGTGAGAATGGATATCGGCCTTGGGAAGAATACAAAAGGTGTTTATTTCGCAGTAGAAGAAGCATTTTAAGGACGCAAAAACTTGATGATACCGGTAAGATCGATAGTTACGAAAAGCCTCCTGGTGCTGTTGACGCTGACCGCAGCCCTGGTTGGTTCCATTGTGGAAGCCCAATCCATTGCAGAACCGCCGGGAGCCGCGCCGGCTGATTCAGTAACCATAGAAGAGTCAAACACCGGGACAGTCACTTCGGAGGAGTGGCTCCCCCCCGAGCCTGATGAGGATGGCTTCGACTGGATCCTGCAAATATTCGACTGGGAGGACGTGAGCCACCTGCGCTCACCGCGCACCCAGACAATTCTTTTCTGGCCCCGGGAAACCGCCAGGGGGCCGGTTCTGATCACGCCGACGATAGTCACTGTGGGCGGCGCGGTGCCAGGTGTTTTCTCCCGCTACCGGCTCATGAGCATTACGCCGAGCGGCTCCAGGCGAAATTTATGGTCGGGTAAAATATCGGCCGGGACAACCCTGCGATCCGGAAATCAAGAGCAAGAGCAGATCGAATATAACGGCACCGTCAACCTGCAGCGCCGCCATATCGCTACAAAATTTCTATTTGAATACCGGGGAGAATACAGCAAACTGGATGGGGTGGAAAAACTCGGTAACCACCGCGTGAATATAGCATTCGATGTGTGGCTCTCCCGAAAACTCTACCTGGTTATACCGCTCCTCCAGTATTATCGCAATCCGATCCAGAATATACAACATCAGGCTTATGCCGGAGCGG
This sequence comes from candidate division LCP-89 bacterium, assembly GCA_025774735.1. The sequence goes on from JALGZU010000021.1 coordinate 1,110, forward strand.
GTCTGGGGTATTACTTCGTTAGAAAATCCAGAATGGAATGGAGCCTCGACATTGACCCAACTTACCAGCAAACGTGGTTTTCTTCATTTGAACCGGATGAACCGAGTGAGGTGGGTGCATTCGCAATGGTCATCAGCAGCCTGCTGGAATGGGATATCACTCGTCGGCTTGAATTCATTCTGCAATATCAGGGTCAAGTTACCCGCAAGGAAATAGGCGAAACCAACCACAACGCCGTGAGTACCCTGGAAATTGAACTCACCAGGCGGTTCGATATCGATCTCACATTCGAGTGGGACCGGATCTCGAATCCCAAGGTGGGCGCTGACGGTGTCCAGCCTGAACCGGACGATTTCAGCCTGACGGTATCACTGGCATGGGAGATATAAATCATGCGTAACCTTAAGAGTAGATGGGTTTTGCGGTGGTTTATTCCATTGGCTATTTGTTCCCTGATCGTTTCACCATGCTTTGCCTCGGAGAGCTATCATCCGGTAAATATCTCCATTTTTCACCCGGTCAGCCTCTACAGTGCGAGAGATTTCAGGACAAGTCTGAATTTATCGCTGTTGTACGGTAATGTTGGATCGGTAGGGGGAGTTGACCTGGCGGGAGTTGCAACTGTTGTCAATGGCGACGTCAAAGGGATCCAAATTTCAGGGCTGTTTTCTAAAACTGGAGGGGACTTCAGGGGTATAGGCGCCGCGGGTGGGTTGAACGTTCTCGGTAGTGATGGAAAAGGATTACAGGCAGCTCTCGGGATGAACATAAACCTGGGTGATTTTGACGGTGCCCAGTTTGCTGGTTTCACCTCCTTCACGGGTGGCACATATCAGGGGATACAGTTATCGGGATTTTTCAATCTCGTTGGACAAAATTATAAGCTCATGCAAGTAGCAGGAGCAGGAAACACTGTTGGAGGCTCACTGCACGGAATTCAGATCGCCAGCACCTTCAATTTTGTGGGACAGAAATTAGCTGGTGGTCAACTTGGACTCGTCAATATTGCGGGTGATGTGCGCGGATTCCAACTGGGGATCGCCAACGCCGCGAATGTGTCTGAAGGCGTTCAGATCGGTGTCGTTAATATCGCCGAGGAGCAACGGGGAACTCCCGTTGGCGTACTGCTCTTAGCCCGCAACGGGCGCATCCGGGGAGTTTATTACAGCAGCAATTATACCATGTTCAACCTGGGTGTTAAAACTGCCGTTAACCACTTCTATTCCATGATCGTGTTGGGCGGTCCCCAACTGGAAAAAAACGATCACTGGACCATTGCTGTTCACTACGGTTATGAGAAGCCGGTCGGGCCTAAATTATCCATCGGCGCTGATGCAGGATATGTGCACGTGATGACCAACCTCTTTGCCGAACATCCGGTAGAAGACGAGAATCATTTCGCGCTGCAGGCAAGGTTCCTGGCCGATTTTGTGATCAATGATACCGTCTCACTTTTCGGCGGCGTCGGCCTGAACTTCATCTTCGATCATTACAGCTACGATTCTTATAGATATGTGAAGGGACTCTCGTTTATTGGGGTCAGCCTCTTCTAGAAAGCACTCAGGAGCCGAAGCATGAAATCGATAACAATCCTGCTCGCGGTTATCTGTTCATTTGCGATGGGGGGGTATGCTCAGGTCAATGCTCCTCAATATACTCCCATTCCCGTCCAGGAAAAACGGCCCTGGTTCGCGGCGGGCGAGACCTTTGCCGTAAACATCTTTATCTGGTCGTTGGACCACTATGTCGCCAAGGCCGAGTGGGCTAATATCAGTATTGAGTCTGTCAAACATAATTTTCAATCGGGATTTAAATGGGATGACAGCAAGTTCGCCATGAACCAGTTCTTTCACCCCTATCACGGCGCCGCCTTCTTCAATTGTGGCCGGACCAATGGCATGAACTTCTGGGAATCCGCCCCCTATTCCTTTGGCGGGAGCTTGATGTGGGAACTTTTCATGGAAACGGAAGAACCATCAATTAATGATCTAATCACGACCACAGCCGGCGGCATCATGCTCGGTGAGATCATGTATCGCTTCTCCGACCTGGTGCTCGACGATCGAACTTCCGGTAGCGAGAGAACCTGGCGTGAGATCGGCGCGACACTGATCAATCCGGTTCGGGGGGTTAACCGGTTTATCAGTGGCAAGACGAAGCGGCGGCTTAAATCCAATCCCTATGAAAAACCGCCCGTAAGGGGGAGCTGGTCGCTCGGAAATAATCACATTGCCGAAGGGAAGGATCTTGGGAAGGGGACCACCAACCTGATGTACCAAGTCGAATTTATCTACGGCGAACCGTTCCATCCCGGCAAGACGCGGAAACCGTTCGATTATTTCGCCCTGAATCTCGGGCTGAATCACGGGCTCGGGTTTGAGCACTTTTTGGGCGACGTCTATTCTCAGGGATTACTGTGGGGCTATAATACGGATTACGGGGAGCAACAGCAGAACCTCATCGGAATTTTCCAGCATTACGATTACCTCGTGAACACCATCTATGAGATCGGCGTGAGTTCTGTCGGTGGAGGGGTGATCTCGAAATTCAAATCGATCGAAAACGTCGAAGCGCGAACCTCAGCTCACCTTGCTGGCATTTTACTTGGGGGGAGTAACTCGGAATATGCCGAAATCACGCATCGGGATTACAATCTGGGGACTGGACTCACCGGTAAATTCAACGGAACGCTGAGTCACAGTAAATATGGAGAACTATCGATCAATTACATGATGTATTGGATCCACACCCTCTCCGGTGCAGACGGGGATGAACTTCTCTATCTCGCCAATCCCAGCTTGAAAATTCCCATTCATTCGAAATGGAGCCTGGGCCTGGAATATCTCTACTACCTGCGGCAGGGATTTTATGACGATTTTGCTGATATCGAATATGACAATATTGAGTTGCGGGCGTTCGTCTCGTACGCGTTCTAAACGTTCGCTTGAGTTTTGACTTTTTAGATTTGCGAGAAGCGATCCCTCTGGGTCACCCGCAACAGCAAAATATAAGCGGATGAGCTTTGCTTGCCCATCCGCTTTTGTAATTCTCTTCATTTTCGGGTTGATTCCTGACCAAAATTCTCTTAATTTGCCATCACAGAAATTGGGGTAAACAGGCCGGGAAATCGCCTGAAACTTGACGTCTCTATTGCAGAATATATTGCAGAAATCTAAATTGAGGCGATTTCCCCGCACATAACCATCTGCTTTGGGAGCAGAGGGTCGCTGGTTCAAATCCAGTCGCCCCGACAGACCTACTTGCAGAGGTTCGTCCCAATTCAAGCCAGGATCGCCCGGCGAATCTAATCGGGAATCACAATGTCACTGATCGGTAATATCCTCTGGATCGTTCTCGGGGGTGGGATCTTTCTGTTTCTGGAGTACCTGATCGGCGGATTGCTGCTCTGCCTGACCATCGTGGGGATCCCGTTCGGCGTGCAGTGCATCAAGCTGTCTATGCTGGCACTACTACCGTTCGGCACTGAGATCGGTTACGCTGGATCAGCCACGGGATTCATCTCGACGATTATGAATGTGATCTGGATTTTGATCGGGGGACTCTGGATTACCTTGACTCACCTGTTATTCGCCGTCATCTGCGCGATAACCATCATCGGAATTCCCTTTGCCAGACAACACCTCAAGCTGGCAACGTTGGCATTGACGCCCTTCGGTAGGACAATAAAATAATTGCACTGCGCCCGTAGCTCAATGGATAGAGCATCGGCCTTCTAAGCCGAGGGTTCTGGGTTCGATCCCCAGCGGGCGTACAGCTTATACGGTTGATTTTTAAGCCGCTTACCCCAAAGTCCTGAGGAGGGATTTTGGGGTATTTTAGCGGTTTTTGTGTGGGAATGAATACATATTGATCGCCCCCTAAAATTCAATCCTGAAATCCGTAAAACCTCTATCCCCAGTTTCCAGCGAAAATCCGAATCCGTGCCCCATCAGGATCTCCCGGATCAGCGTCAATCCGATCCCCTTACCGTCCTTCTTGGTACTGAAAAAGGGCGTGAAGATGTGCGGTTGCACCTCGGCGGGTATCCCTTTCCCGTCATCCCGAATAATCAGCGTCTTGGCCGGTGACTCACGGGTTATCACGGTGATGCTGCCGTTCTTCTCGATGGCTTCCAGGGCGTTTTTCATCACGTTCACCAACACCTGTTCTATCTGTTGCACGTCGATCCGCACTATAAATGCACCGTCGCGGAGCTGCCAGTCCCACCCGATTTTGCGCTGCTCCGCTGCCGGGCTCATCAGGGTGTGAATCTCACGCAGCAAGCCATGCAGATCGTATTCCTCCCTTAAGGGCGGCGGCACGCGTACCACGTCGGCGATGCTGGAGACAAAGCGCTGCAAACTCTCGTTTCGGTGCACCGCCACTTTCATGGCGCTCTCGTAATCCTCCCGGTCCGCCTCGGACAACTGGTCCTTATAATTCAGGCACGAATGCAGGATCGAATTCAACGCCCCGATCGAGTTGTTGATCTCGTGAGACATCAGCCGGATGACCTTCTCGTATGTCTTCTTCTCCGATTTCAGGATCTCTTCGCTGATCTCTTCGATTAGGATGAAATGGTGCCGGAAGCCCCGGTCCATGAAATGCGCCTTGTGGCAGCGGAACGCCAGCATACCCGAAGGCTTCATGATCTTCCACTCCCCGTCCCTCAAGGCGCTAACGTCTTTCAGCAGGGACCCCTCAAGACTGTGCAGCGGCTTCCCGATAACCGCATTGTCTTCCATTTTAAGTAATCCCAGCGCGGCCGGATTGATGGAGGTGACGTTATTGTCGAAATCTAAGAGGATAATGCCTGTTGGTGAGGCTTCTATGAGATGCTGGAGGAAGTAATGCTGTTCGCGCTGTTTCGTCCGCTCTTCCCGCATTTGATCGACCATCTGGTTGTACACGTCGATCAGCCGATCCATGTCTTTCTGCTTTGTGCGTACAAAGCGAATGTTGAATTCCTTGTCCTGTATCGATTTGATGCCCGAAGTGATGAGATTCAGCGGCCTGAACAGCCCTTTGTACAGCCGGAAGGAGATAACGGCGGTGAGTAGAATCAGTAGTTCAAAGAGAAGGTATTCCCAGCTCGGTTTATCTTTTAACTGAAACATAAAGAAGATGATTAACAGATGTATAAATACGACGAATAGGATGAATTTTGCTTTGAGGCTCATCGGGAGATTCCGTACTTGTCCATCTTCCGGTAAAGAGCCCCCCGGCTGATCCCCAGAGCGTCCGCGACCTTGCTGACGTTGTGTTGGTGAAAGTCGAGCGCCTTCTGAATCATTCTCTTCTCGACATCTTCCAAAGTCATCGTCCCTATCGCCGGTAACGCCCCCTGCGCCTCCCGCTTGGGACTGACGGATAGCTGCGCCCTGAAATCGTCCACGTCCAGAACCCGTTTGTCGCAGATCAACAGGGTGCGTTCGACCAGGTTTTTTAATTCACGCACGTTGCCGGGCCAGGGTAGCTCTTGCAGCCACTGGATCGCCCGCTCGCTGATGACGATCTGCTGATCCGGATAGTGATTCTTCAGTCTGGCGACGTAGTAGCGTAAAAGCAGCGGAATGTCCGCGGGCCGTTCCCGCAGCGGTGGCAAAGTGACCGTGATCAGGTTGATGCGGTAAAAGAGATCCTCCCGGAACTCGCCGTCTTCGACCATCTTCTCCAGTGGCCGGTTGGTCGCCGAAATCACCCTGACGTCAACCGTTTTCGTCGTACTCGATCCGAGTACCTCAAAACTGCGGTCCTGCAGCACCCGCAACAGCTTGACCTGGCTGTTCAAATCCAGGTCGCCGATCTCATCCAGGAAAATAGTTCCCTTGTGAGCCAGTTCGAACCGCCCTTTGCGGTCGTGCTTGGCGTCGGTGAATGCGCCCCTTTTGTGCCCGAACATCTCGCTTTCGAACAGGTTCCTGGGAATGCCACCCAGGTTCACCTTCACGAAAGGGCCGTCCCGGCGATCGCTGTTCCTGTGAATGGCTTCGGCGATCAGCTCCTTCCCCGTCCCGCTGTCTCCCACGATCAGCACCGGAGCGTCCGTCGAAGCCACCCGGCCCACCGTGTCCAGGACGGACAAAAACGCCGCATCCTGGCCGATGATGCTGCTGAAATCGTACTGCTCGTCCAGTCTGCCCCGGGTCAGATCCTTCGGCGTAGCCTTGGCGCCCTTCCTGTACAGGCTCAGCGCGGTTGCGACCGATCCCAGGAGATGCTCGTTATTCCATGGCTTGGTGAAGAAGTCCGCCGCGCCCGCCTTCATCCCATCCACGGCCAGTGAAATCGATCCCCAGGCTGTGATGACGACGATAGGAGTTTTCGAAGAGAGCGTTTTCAATTTATGCAACAGCCGCAGCCCCTCCTGCCCGCTCGTATCCGCCGTGAAGTTCATGTCCATAATCACCAGATCGACCGAACCGGGATCGAAGAGAGCGAGCGTTTGGGTGGGATCCTGAGCGCAGAGAACATCGTAACCCGCCTGCTTGAACAGGAGACTGAGCGAGGTTCTCACCGCGGCGTCATCATCGACGACAAGTATCTTTGGCATGAGTTGCGTTTAAGCCATAACCTCGGGGCTTGACCGGGGACGGTTCAAGAGGTATCTCTACCCCAAAGTTCATTCATTGTGGAGTGCCTCAGCCGGCTGTATTCTCGATGCCAGAGTACTCGGGTAGAGCGCGCAGACGGCCGTCACCGAGTAAATGAACAAAACCGAAAGCACGAATGCAAGTAAAAAATTGCCCGTACCGATAAACGCCAGCAGGTTCAGCATGGGGAACTGCAGAGCGAAGAAACTGCCGACGAAGACTCCGAACGTCGTCAAAACCAGCACTTCTCCTAAAATCTGCCTGTAAATCGAAGCGGCAGGCGCGCCCAGGGCCCTGCGCAGACCGATCTCCGCACGCCGCCGGTTGATGCTGTTCCAGATGATGCCGAAAAGCCCTAAGGCCACATTCGAAATGAAGAAGACGGCCAGGGTGAATAATATGATCGGGATGACGAGATTCTTCTTGAAGGCGCTATCCCGCTTCTCGGCCAGCGTGTTCGCCGTCAACGTAAACTGTTTACCGGCTGCGGCCAGATCCTCCAGCATTCTCTTCTCGAAGCTCATCCCGGTCCCGGGTCTGACTTTGATCAGGATACGGTTGAACGGTTCGGACATCAGCCGCTCCAACCCGGCTTCCGATTCCACCGAGAGGCGCTTGAAGGAGACCTTCTTCGAACCGGAGAGTTCCCCGTTCCTGCGAAACTCACCGATTAACCCGATCACCCGGTATTCAGTCTCCTCCTCCCGGACGACCTTTCCAATCGGGTCTTCGCCTTGAAACAGCTCTTCGTTTAGCTTTTGATTTATGACGATCGGTTCGATACTCGCAGCGTTGTCGCTCGCATCGAACCAGCGGCCCTTCAACATCTTCACACTGAGGACGTCGTGAAAATGATCCCCGGCGCGCAGGTTTTCGGCTGGAACCTCTCGGTTGTCTTTCTCTAAACTGGTTATGCTCATGGCGTCCGGAATGAAGAGCAGACTGTTCGCCAACGAAATCTGCCCAACCTCCGGATAGGACTTGAGGAGATTCTCGAATTGACGAATCGTCTCCGCAACTACTTCGCTTTCGGCGCCCTCAAAATCCATGCTCAACCGCCACACGTTTTCGTACGAAAATCCCAGCGGTTTCAGATAGTTGCCGACAGTATAGCTGACTATACTCAATGCGAAAAACAGGACGAAAAATGAGATGAAAATTTCCAGGATCATCAGGAAATTCGCCCGCTTCCGGTTCCAGATCAGCTTAAAAAGATGCTTTACCATGATTCTCCTCCCCGTAAGGCCGCCGCCGGCTTCATGCGTGACATGCGGTACGCTGGATAAACGCCCGAAAAGAGTCCGAAGAAGAGGCAGATTCCCAGGCTCACGACGAAAATCTTGTAATTGACCGTCAGATGCGTGTATTTGATGAAACCGCTTCCGTTGATGATGTCTAAGACCACCAGCGTGAGGATGAACGCGATGGTGCCCCCAATCAGGGTCAGGATGACGTTCTCGACTATAAACTGGCCGATAAGCGTCAGTGATGAGGCTCCGAAGGATTTCCTCACCCCGATTTCCGATCCCCGTTCCATGATCCTGCTGACGTTGATGTTGACCAGGTTTATCGTGGGCAAGAGGATAAACAGCACCATCAGCATGAAGAGCACAATCATCAGTCTGGGTATATTGCTTTCATCGCTCATGAAAAAAGCCCGGGATATTAGCTCAGCGTAAGTTTCGGCATTGACGTGGATATAGTTATACGGGCTGTCCAAAAAATCGAACTGCTCGAAGTTCCTCTGCAGCTCCTTCTGTATCGCTGAAAAATCGGACCGGTCCCGTGCCAGTATCATGGCATGAAATCCCGGAAAAGTGCCCGCCATAACCGTCGCGGCGTTCAAATCCTCCTTGGTATTGGTTATCGGCACCCAGATATCCGAATAGGGCAGCGCCCGCAGCAGTGGAACGTTCTCGACCACGCCGATCACCCGGTAATGCTTCCCGTCAGCCTCAATCGTCTTCCCAACCGCCGCCTCCCCGTGGAAATATCGGCGCCGCGTATCCTCATTGATCACCGCCACCTGGCTGATATTCTCGACCTCTTTTGGACCGAACGGGCGCCCCTCGATAAACTCAAAATCCAGAATGTCCCAGAACTCCGCATCGACGAACTTGATGTTGAGGTTCAGCTTCCTCTCATCCTTGTATACTATAATGGGATTGAAAAAGGTGGCGACGGATACGCTCTCAGGCGTCTTCAGGCTCTTGATGTATTTCGTCATGCAGTAATGACTCAAGAGCGGTCCCATCATATGGCCGCCTCCTTCGCTCCTGAGGGTAATATGAAGCACGGACAGCGTTCTGGGCAGTTTATTCTCGGGCGGTCTCTGGCCAATGCTGTTGTCGACCAACGAAACGATAACCATCAGTATCAGCAGCGTAAAACTGATCCCGAAGAGGCTGACGAAGGTAAAAAACTTGCGCCGAAGCAAGACCTTTATCGCCATCTTCAAATAGTTCTTAAACATGGTGACGCTCCTCAGTTAACGATCCGCCCGTCGAACAACCGGATGATCCTCTCAGTCTGCTTGGCCAGGTTTTCATCGTGAGTAACCATGACGATGGTCGTCCCCTCGTTATTGTTCAGTTCACTCAAGATGCTCATGATGTCCGCGCCCATGCTGCTGTCTAAATTCCCCGTGGGCTCGTCCGCCAGGATGAGGTCAGGCTTCCCCACAATCGCCCGGGCGATGGCTACCCGCTGGCATTGCCCACCCGAAAGTTGGTTGGGAAAATGCTTTGTTCGGGCACTCAAACCCACCCGCTCCAACGCCTCCAGGGCCGCCTTCCTCCGCTTGCCCGACGACATTCTCCGGTACAGCAGGGGAATTTCAACGTTGTCGACCACGTTCAGATCGCTGATCAGATGATAACTCTGGAAAATGAAGCCGATGTTGTGGTTGCGGATCTGAGCCAGCTTTCGATCCCCGAAGGAAGCTACCGGCATCGAGAACAACTCCAGATTCCCTTTCGTCGGTTCATCGAGTAGGCCGAGAACGTTCAATAGCGTACTCTTCCCGGATCCCGAAGGCCCCATAACCGCCATAAAATCACCCTTCTCGACCTCGAGATTGATATTGCTCAAGGCTAGGGTCTCGATGCGGGCAGTGCGGTAAACCTTTTCAATGTCACTTAACATAATCATGATAGTGCCGCCTTATTCGTCGCGTTTTACCGCCACGGTTTGATGGTGTACGTATTTCTCCATGTCGGATATGATCACTTCGTCACCGGGTTCGATCCCCTCCGTCAATTCGACATAATCGAAGTTCGTCGCCCCGATGGTCACCGTTTTTCTGATAGCCCTTTCACCCTGGATGACGAAGACCTCCTGCCGGCCCGAACCGCTGCAGAACGGTCCGTTCTCAACCCTGACCACGTTATCCTTCGACGCTCTGATGACGAAGACGTCCACGCGCAAATTGGATCGCAGCGAACCATGGGTTTTCTCGTCCAGCTCGATATAGAACCTCACGATCCCATCCCTGATCGTCGGACTGATATTCGAAACCGATCCGGTCAGATCCTCGTCCCCGACGCGCACTTTCACAGGAGCCTCTATCTTCAGCTTATCCGCGTGAATTTCTGAGATCGTGCCCCTGACTTTAAAACTACTGAGGTCCGCGATGCGGGCGATAACCTCGCCCGGAACGACCGCCGCTCCGATCTCGTCCTTCACCCACGTCACCACGCCGTCGCTCTCGGCTCGCGTCAGGGCGAGTTCGATCTGGCGCCCGAGTTCATTCAACTTTCGCTCGCTGAGCTGAATTTGAAGCTCGTGCTCGCGCAGTTCAGCCACCAGGGATTTCCTCTTATTGCTGATCTGCTGCTGAAGTTGTTCCAGCTCCCGCCGCGCGATGGATAGATCCAGTTCAGCCAACTGCAGCGCCTCCTTGGTGCCGGCGCCCATATCCATCAACTGCTTCTCCATGTCGTACTTGGACTGGCTGAACTGAGCGCGCAGCTCCATAACGTCATACTGCGCCTCCAGGTCGATTAGTTCGCGCTCCATCTCGATCTCCCGCTGCTGCTTGCGGTTGATCCTGAGCTCGTGTTGGTCGGATAACTTGCCGTACTCGATCAGGATGAACTCGTCGTTCAACTTCACGATCGATTCGCCCTTCACCACGCTGTCGCCCGCCTTGTGATACACGCTGTCCACCTTCGACGTTATCGGCGAAGTGATCAATTGCTCGAATTCGGGTGCGACTACCCCCGACGCGTTGAGCACGTCCTCGATCGACCCGATTTCCGCCACGGCAGTTAAAATCCGGGATCGCTTGACGGACGGAGTAATGAGATTCCGGAATACACCCAATGCGATGACCGCAACTGCAACCAGCAATAAAATCCCGGTGATAATCTTCAGCCTGTGCTTCATCTTGACGCCGGGCGGCAACTCTCTATCGACACCTTCCAATCTTTCCATCATACCATCTCTTAAGGCAATCACCATACCATTCCTTAGTGACCTGTTAATCATGGACATAAGGATAATCAATACCCCCCATTACTGTCCGGAAATGGACACCGTGTCCGAAAGCAGGTAGCCTTCTTATGCGGGTGGCCGGGACATCTAAGGTAGCATCAGACAACTCAAGCTTGGCTTCAAGAATACAATATCTAACCTTAATATGCGGTAGTTCTCATTGATTCTTAGCGAATAGAAGGATATATTTACCGTAATTCAAGTAAGTGAATTCATCTACCCAATTTAGATGCAACTCGCGGACTAAATCTAAGGAATGTTTAATGCAATTGAACGCTGAAAAGAACGCAAGAGGATTATTACTCGGGATGATCCTTCTCACCGTCGCATCGCCCGCCCTCGCCTCCAGCTGGACGGAGAAAATCAAATGGCAGGGCGACTTCCGATATCGGTACGAAGTGATTGATGAAGAAGGCGAGGAGCAGAGAAATCGGCAGCGCATTCGCGCCCGCATCGGCCTGTTTGCAGACGTCATGAACGATGTCAGAATTGGATTCCAGATAACCAGCGGATCTGACGATCCGGTCTCTAATAACCAGACTCTGGGTGACGGTTTTTCGACCAAGCCGCTCGGGATCGACTTTGCCTACTTCGAATGGAAGCCCTCCGTCGCCAAGGGGTTGAAGGTTCAGGGTGGTAAGTTCAAGAACCCCTGGTACAAATCCGGAAAATCCGAATTAGTTTGGGATTCGGACTGGAATCCGGAAGGGCTGTTCGTCTACTATAAGGTCGAAAACCTCGCCACGTTCGACCTTTTCGTGGACGGCGGTGTGCTCTGGGTTGAAGAGCGCAGCGCTGCCGAAGACGCTATGCTGGTCGGCGGCCAGGGCGGCTTGATCTTCAGCCTTCTTGATGGCAGCGCGGATGTGATCGTCGGTGGCAGCTACTTCACCTACCTGAATACGAAGGGATATGAGCCCTTCGTCGATGCCGACGACGGTTTCGGCAATACCCTCGAAGTCGTTCTCGATGGAGGGGGAAATCCGGTGGGTTACGTCTATCCTTATGATTTCGAAATCATGGAATTCTTCCTGGAATTCGGCGGCGAGATCCGTAACCTCCCCGTGACCTTCATGGCCGATTACGTCAACAATTCCGGCGCTGATGACGATAACTATGGCTACCTGTTCGGGTTGCGTTTTGGCAAAGCCAGGGGATTCGGCACCGTTGGTGGAAGGTACATCTACCGTGAAGTCGAAGCCAACGCGGTCCTGGGGGCCTTTACCGATTCGGATTTCATCGGCGGGGGCACCGACGGCAGCGGACATGAAGCCGGCATCGACGTAGGCCTGGCTGAGAAAATCACCTTCAGTACGACCTACTTCATGAACCGGAAAGGCCTGGACGACGGGGTGGATTTCAACCGCCTGCAAGTCGATGTGAAGTTTAAATTCTAACCGGGCCGAGTGATTATCAGTAAATCCCCCGAATGTCAGAAAGTAATCATAAGTTCGTTAACATTGACTGACGACCGGCCGGATTAAAAAGTCAGCGCTCCTCAAGATAGACCCATCAACTGAGGACAAACGGGAGGAACTGAATAGTTACGCTATGGAACAGGGACCTGGAGTTCGCTTCAGATCCCTTTTTCTGTTTATAAGCAAAGAGAAAAAGAAATTTTGTTAAATCATTATTATTCAAATACATATAAAAAATTTTAAACCGCTAAAAATATTTCCTTGACATTGCGGACTTATTGATGTATATTATAGTATAAGTGGCAGAATTATAAATCAGCATGGAGGTCCGCACATGAAACGGGTAATCTTGATATTACTTTGTATGGTAGTCGCTTCGCAGGCAATGGCCGCTAACGAGGCCGTTTTTCTGAAACACTCGGACGCCGGCACGGAGATAATTCATGCTCAGGGTTTGGCACCGTCAGGCTCCATCGTCTCCCCCCTTGATGATCCCTCGATCCTCTGGTCGAACTACCTCGAATGGCCCATCTACACGTCCACGGCCAACGCCCAAGACGGCTATGTCTTCGCCGGAACCTACCTGAATGAACCCAAGGAAGCCGAACTGTTCGCCCCCGACGGCGGCGGCGTACCGGCATGGGTTTATCCGGGCACCGAATTCTACGTCGACGCTTCAGATGACGCATTCATCCTCGGGGCTCTGGACGAATACGCCGGCGGAGTCAACGTCATCAAGTGGACCGGCCCGGGGTCAGGCACTCCCGACTGGACGGCCTCCTTCCCCGGGCTCAACGTGAGCAGCTATGGACCCTACATCGCCGTATCGGCCGACGGTTCCACCATCAGCGCCCTGCTCAACAACTCCGGAACCACCGAACTGATCATGTTCGACGCGGCCTCGTCGACGCCGCTGGTGGACTACTACGCAACCGGCTTGAGTTTCCCGCGCAGCTCCGCCCTGAGCACCGATGGACGCTACGCCGGTTTCCGCACCAACACCCACGTGGCCGTCTACGACCGGGACCTGAACGCCCTGCGCGAATCCATCTTTACCGGTTTCGGAGCCGCCCCCTTCGACCTGTCCGGTGATGCCGATCTGATGGTTTACGGCTGGTCTCCAATGGAAGTCAGGCAGTGGACAGGAGCGGCCTACAGCCCCCTCTGGACCCATTCCGAAGGCGGTTACTACCTCTCCACGGTCTCCATCTCCCAGGACGGATCGACCGTGATCGGAGGATGGTACAACTCCAGCTTTACCTCTGCCAAAGTCACCGTCCACGATGGCGCCACGGGTGCGGTTGCCTGGACCTACACCTTCCCCACCTCCAGCGGTCTCTACCAGGAATCCATCCGCCGCATCGAGATGACGCCCGACGGCAGCTACTTCATCGTGGGAAGCTTCGGAGATGCCGCCAACTTGAATCCCGAAGTCCACGTCTTCGACCGGGACGCCGGACCGACACCCTACTTCACCTTTGACATGCCCGGATCGGTCTTCGATGTGGACATCAGCGCTGACGGAGCCTACGCCTCGGCCTGCGGTAAGCACGTCCACGCCAACGTCAGCGGGCACGGCGGGGACATCGTCGCCATCGACATGGATCTGACCACCCCCAACCTGGTCGTCACCATGACGCCCTATAATCCGCCCATCGTCATCCCTGCCTGGGGCGGCAGCTTCGACTTCAACATCGAACTTTCCAACCTCAATCCCGATCCCAACACTTTCGACGCCTGGATTATGGTCACCCTGCCCGACTGTACCGTGTACGGGCCGGTGCTGGGGCCCGTGAACCTGACCCTACCCGGCAATCAGGCCATCAACAGAGACCGCACCCAGAACGTGCCCGAAGGTGCCCCGGCGGGCTTCTACACCTACGCAGCCTATGCCGGAGAATACCCCAACACCATCTGGGCCGAGGACTCCTTCCAGTTCGAGAAGCAGCTCTGGACCGAAGGCGCGGGCAATCCCGTCTCCGATTGGCTGAATGACGGCGAACCGTTCGAAAAGGTCACCGAGGTTGGCTCCCCGACTGACTTCGCCCTGCTGGGCTGCTATCCGAACCCGTTCAATCCGGTGACTGCCATCAGCTATCAGCTTTCAGCCGTAAGCCACGTAAATCTATCGGTGTACGATATCTCCGGGCGCTTGGTGACCGAGCTGGTCAACGGCTGGAGGGACACGGGATCACACGAGGTGACCCTGGACGCCTCGTCGATCTCCTCCGGCATCTACATCTACCGGCTGACCGCTGCTGATTTCACCGCCAGCGGAAAGATGGTTCTGATGAAATAACGCCAATTTTGTAGGGGCAGGGTCTCCCCGCCCATTTTCCTGAATGCGTTGTAAGGGCGGACCTGCGTGTCCGCCCTTTCTCTTCCCCCTCCATTGTCATCCCTGCGAACGCAGGGATCCAGAGGAGCCAGACGCGCACCCATACGTGCGCCCTTTTTCTCTCCCGCCTTTTTTTATAGATAATTGCAGCTTTTCGCGCCAATCAACTGACGCTCTGGCTCGTAACATTTTATAGGGAGAAAATTTAAGACCTCCGGTGCTATAAGACCGTTCCCGCCTTAATCTCATTATTTTCATTTACTGGTGCCCCGTATTGATCCCCTGAAGAAAGACTGGGACAAGAATTAACTCACCTCGAAATTAGCAGCACGGGTAGATACTATAAAGCGCAACAGACGCCTGATTTCACTGACGGGAATCACCACTGCGAAACTATGGCTCGCTCTCAGCTTGCTTCTGATGGGAACGGTAATGTCCGACTCGGGAGCAGCCACCTACCCTGACGCCGGTTGCTGGGGGAACCCGGGATTTAATCTCATTGAAAGCAATCTCTCATCGGTGGAAATCATCTTCTCCGTCCCGCTTCTGGATATCCGGGAAACAGATCTGGATGGAGAAACATACCAGCGCGTCTCGCTGCCGGGTGTCTTCCTCCCGAATCAGGCTGGGGCACCGGATCTCCCCACGATAAGCCGGTTTATTGCCATTCCCAACGCTGCCCGAGCAAAGGTTGAGGTCATTGAATTCCGCACCGAGACGTTTTCCGACATCAAAGTAATACCCGCTCTTCAAATCCCACCAGAGAGTTCAGGACTACCCCAACACCATGAAAAAAAATCGCATATCTACAGTCTGGATGAGTTCTATCCTTCCAAGCCTGTAGCCCTGGGTCCTCCAACTCAAATCCGTGGTGTTGATGCCGCCATTTTGACAATCACACCTTTTCAATACAATCCATCTACCAAAAGCTTGCTCGTTTACAGGGATCTCCGAGTAAGGGTTACATTGGTGGCTCTGGACGGTTCGGTGACCAGCGGCTACACAGCCGCTGGTGGGATCCTGTTCTGCAGCAGAATCTTCTCAATTACGACGCTGTCCCGAAGACTGACCCGGCCATAAATGATAACAATATGGGTGAGTACTACGAATATCTCATCATCACGCCGGACGAACCGGCTTTTATCGCCTGGGCGGATACCATCAGGCAGTGGCGCACCGAACAGGGAATCAGAACGGGTGTTTTCACTCTATCTGAGATCGGCGGCAACGATACCACCCTGATCAAGAGTTTTATCAAGGAAGCTTATGACTCCTGGGATATTCCCCCGGTTGCTGTATTGCTACTCGCTGATTTCGCTGTCAAAGGAGATGATTCCGGCATCGCCTCTCCGCTGTATTGTGATTATATCGCCGACAACATTTATGCCGATATGAACGGCAATACCCTGCCGGATTTGGTCATTTCACGCATCACGGCGCAAGGTGAAGTACACCTCCAGGAAACGATCTCCAAAATGCTGGATTATGAGCGAACCCCCACTGCAGACCCCGATTTCTACAACCATCCTGTCACTGTGGGAGCTTGGCAATCCGACCTCTGGTTCCTCCTCTGCAATGAGATCACCCGGGGCTATCTGCATAATGTGAAGGGGAAAGATCCATTCAGAGAATACACACTCGCAGACGGTATCCCACCCGATTCACTCTGGTCTACCAATGAGAACACGCCAGCAGCAGTTGACTATTTTGGTCCCAAGGGACTGGGATATATAACGGCTAATCCGGATTACATCACAGCATGGGGTGGTAATGCCTATAGCATAAATCGGAATATTAACATGGGAGCATTCCTGGTTCAATACCGGGGTCACGGCTGGGAACTGGGCTGGAACCTGCCCGGGTATGGAATTGGTAATCTGGGGGGGCTCTCTAACGACAAGTATCCGTATATCCTCTCAATCTGCTGCAGAACGGGGCGGTTCGATTATGCCACACCCTGTTTCGCCGAAGCCATTCACCGTATGCAGAATGGAGCCTTGGGCATTCTGGCAGCTTCCGCGCCGACGTATTCGCTTTTAAACGACACCTTCGTATGGGGTATTTACGACTACATGTGGCCGGACTTCGATCCTGGGTACGGATCGGAGCAGGGCGGCAGCACGAACCTGCAGCCTGCCTTCGCCAGCGTTGGCGGTAAATACTACCTGGAAGCTTCCTCCTGGCCGTGGAGCTACTATGCCAAGATCGTAACCTACTACTTCTTCCTCCACCATGGTGACGCCTTTATGCGGCTCTATTCTGAAACGCCGCAAACGCTGAGTGTCAGCCACGATAGTGTGGTCACGGCGGGGAAAACTTCCTTTGTAGTCGATGCTGAAGAAGGCTCCTGGGTTGGTCTGAGTTGTGAGGGAGAAGTCATTGGCAAGGCTGCTGGTGGTGGACCCATATCCATTCTTATCCAACCGCTTATTGCAGGGCAAACTTTACGTGTTACGGTTACCAAAGATAACTTTTACCGCTATACCGCGGATGTGCCGGTCGTGCCGGATGATGATAGCCTGACGTATTATCAGCCGGATGGAGTCGTTTTACAACCGGGATTTCCCAATCCTTTCAACCCGGTGACAACCATCTCATTCACGCTGCCGCAGCCCGATTACGTCAACCTGGCCATTTACGACATTCAGGGCCGGATAGTGGATGTCTTGGTGGATGGTATGAGAGAAGCACGGCTTCATGAGGTGATCTGGGATGCCTCTGATCTCGCCTCCGGCATCTATCTCTACCGCCTGAACGCCGGTGACTTCACGGCGAGCGGAAAGATGCTGCTGTTGAAATAACCGCCATTTTTGTAGGGGCGGGGTCCCCCCGCCCATTCTGGTGAATGCATTATAGGGGCGACCCGTTAGGTCGCCCTTTATTATACCGTCATTGCGAGGAATCCGCCGTCAGGCGGATGACGAAGCAATCTCATCTTTTCAATAGAATAACCGTCATTCCGAACTTGATCCGGAATCCAGAACTTCGTATGGCGGGGGTGTCCCGAAGGGACTCCTTTGGAGCTTCCCCCGCCATTGTCATCCCTGCGTATGCAGGGATCCAGAAAATGTAGGTTGGATTCCCCGAATCCGACGCTCTGTTGTAGGGACAATCCACCGGATTGCCCTCTTTACCATCACCTTTTTTACGTCCACTATTGGTTTCAACTAATTTACTGCCCTGTAACCGGGCATTGGATTTTCCCAAAGGGACCTCTTTCCCGCCCGGTTCAAACAAATGAAAAATCCCCGAACTATTCCTTGTTTTATTGATCTGAACGGTTTATTTTAAATCCGCTGGATCCTCGCACCTTCGGTTCTTCAAGACACAATCCGCAGAAATAAACCGAATCAATCAAGGAGGATAGCTCATGATCAGACTTTCGAAAACAATCTGGCTTGGTCTCGCCCTGCCCCTGGTGATTCTTCTGCTGGCGGGAAGCGGCTGGGCCTTTTCCGCCGGCCCTCCCGACGGCATGGCCAACGATCCCCCCACCAACGCCAACTGCACCCAGTGTCACAGTACTTATGGATTGAACCAGGGTGCCGGCACCCTCGAACTGATAGGATTACCCCAGGCTTACGCTCCGGAGATGACCTATCCGCTCACCGTTACTTTGACCGATATCGGCCAGATCCGCTGGGGCTTTGAACTGACCTCCATCCTGGAGGCCGGCGACCAGGGTGGCCAGCTCAACTTCGTTGATGCCAATGTGCAGCTCTCCCAGGGACCGGGCCCTGCACGGGATTACCTGAAACAGACTTCTGCCGGAACTTTCCCCGGGCAGATCGGTTCCGCCACCTGGGATATCGAGTGGACCGCACCTGCAGTGGGCGAGGGTGAAGTTGGATTCTTCCTGACTGGCAACGGCGCCAACAACAACGGGTCCACCACCGGCGACTTCATTTACGCTGTCAACTACGTGGTGACTGAAGGCCAGGTGGGCGTGCTCCCGGAATCCGGGTCGCAGCCCGTCACCCATCTCCTGATCGAAGCCTATCCCAATCCCTTCAACCCGGCGACCGAATTGTCCTTCTCTCTGCCAACATCAGCGGATGTTCGCCTGGAGATCTTCGACACCTCCGGGGATCTCGTCGCCACTCTCGTGGATGGTTTCCGGACGGCGGGAGTCCATACAGCGAGTTTCGACGCCTCGGGACTGGCTTCCGGCCTTTACCTCTACCGCCTCAGCGCGGGCGATCTCACCGCCGCGGGCAAACTGGTTCTGTTGAAGTGATTTTTCGCCGACGGTAATTCAACTGCATGTAAAAAGGGCGATCCCGGTTTCCCGGGGCCGCCCTTTCTGTTTTATAGAATGACTGCGCGGTTATTCTGGCACTTCCTTCTTCCGCCAACTCTCGAATGTGTAGTAGATCACGGGAATAAGAAAGAGGGTAAACAGGGTGGAGGTGATCAAGCCGCCGATGGCCGAAATGGCCATGGGAGCCCGGGTTTCGCCGCCCGACCCGATGCCCAGCGCCAGCGGCAGCATGCCCAGAGCCGTGGCCAGGTTGATCATGACGATGGGCCGCAGCCGCGTGGGAGACGCTTTCAGCACCGCCTCCTTCAGGCTGAGCTTTTCCTCCCGGCGGAGGAATTCGGTGTAATCGATCAGCAGAATCCCGTTGTTCACCACGATACCGACCAGCATGATGATCGCCATCAACGAGAAGATGGAGATCGAATTGCCGGTTAGGAAGAGCGCGTAGAGCACCCCGATCAGGCCCAGGGGGAGCGTCATCATAATTGTGAACGGGTGCACGTACGACTCCATGATCGCCGCCAGCAGCATGTACACCAGGATGATCGCCAGGAGCAGGGCGCGTCCCAGTTCCGCGAACGATTCCGCCATCGCCTCCGACTCGCCTCCGAACCGCACCGTGTAGGCTTCCGGGACGTCCATGGAGGTGAACATTGCTTCCATCTGCGTCTGAACCTGGCCCACGGTCGTGCCAGTCAGTTCCGCCGATACGGTGACCATGCGCTCCTTGTTTTTGCGCAGGATCTGGGCCGGCCCTTCAGCGAATTCGATATCGGCGATATTGGCGATTTTCTGCGGTCCCTCTTCCGTAGATACAGCGAAATCCGGCACCGCTT
>JALGZU010000284.1 GCA_025774735.1 candidate division LCP-89 bacterium
AATGGGTGGACATCACTCCTGCACCGGAAGCGTTGTCTGTGAACGTTCTAGAATCGGACGATGACCGCACGGTTTTGCACTACCGCGTCAACCGCTACGGCTTCGATCAAGTTGAGATCGACGGGAAATCATACACTCTCATCAAGAAACCTCAACGAGAGAGTGTGATCGATCTGAAGGGCCATCCCCGCCTGCCCCGCATCAACCGTTCCATCGTGATTCCCGATGAGGGCGAGATGGGTTACACGGTCATCAGCGCAGTTTTTATCGAGGTTTCCGACATCGACATCGCCCCGTCCAAAGGATACATCCTCCGTTCCAATGATCCTGCGACGGTTCCCTATACCTTCTCCAATGTCTATCAGAGGGATGCGTTCTTTCCAGAGGAACTCGTTACCATCAGAAAGCCGTATATCCTGCGGGATTACCGCGGCGCTGTCGTCGAATTGAACGCATTTCAGTACAATCCAGTCACCCGTATCCTGCGGATTTATACGGACGTCACCATCGAGGTGACGAAGACCACTCCCGGGGGAGAAAACGTTCTGACCCGTCGTCGTCCGCTAAAGAAGCTCGATCCGAAATTTATGAAGATTTATCATCGGCATTTCATCAACTTTTCCGGATTGGACTATCCGACTCTGTTTGAAACCGGTGAAATGCTGATCATCTGTTATGACGATTTTATGTCTGAGATGACGCCCTTCGTCGAATGGAAAACGCAGAAAGGCATCCCCACCTCAATCGTACCCGTATCGGAAGTCGGGAACGACTGGGAGAACATCCACCGATACATCGGCGACGTTTACGAATCGATAGATCTGACGTATGTATTGCTGGTCGGCGATGCAGCGCAGTTGACGACGGTTCCTGAGGATTCCGGTTCCGATCCGGTGTACTCGCTCTTGGCGGGAGAGGACAGCTACCCTGATATCTTCATCGGGCGGTTCTCCGCAGAGACGCGCGATCAGGTGGAAACTCAGGTTACCCGGACGATAGATTATGAAAATTATCCGCAACCCGGCGCGGACTGGTACCATAGGGGTATCGGGGCGGCGTCGGATCAGGGAGCCGGGGTTGGTCACTACGGCGAAGCCGACAACGAACACATGACCATCATCGCCTATAAGCTCCTGGGTTATACCTATACACAGGTTGACAGCTCCTACGATCCCTGGGGAACGGGGGAGATGATGTCGCATTCGCTGAACGAAGGCCGCAGTATTCTCAATTATTGCGGGCATGGAGGTCCGGGCGGTTGGGGGCCTCCGGCATACGGCAACGACGACGTGAATGCCCTCGTCAATACTAACATGCTCCCTTTCGTCATCAACGTAGCCTGCGGCACGGGCGATTTCGTTGAATACACCTGTTTCGGAGAAACCTGGCTGCGCGCTACGCACAACACGACCGGGGAACCGACCGGCGGCATCGGCGCCTACATGTCGAGGACGGCCATGGGTTGGACTCCGGGGCAGGACATGCAGGATGAGGCCGTCGATCTGCTGGTGGCCGAATCCATGAGCACTTTCGGCGGGCTGTGCTTTAACGGCTCCATGTTGATGATGGATGTCGGTGGTGGATGGGGACCGGTATGGGAATTTAAAAATCTGACCATTTTCGGCGACCCATCGTTGTCACTGAGAAGCGATACGCCATTCGATCCGACAGTTTCGCACAATGACGAACTTCCCGTGGGAGAGTCGTCCTATGAGGTTATCGTGACCGGGGCAGGTGGTCCCATCAAGGATGCGATGGTCTGCGGGATGAACGATGAGATTTACGCCAGCGCCGTGACCAATGCCTCCGGGCAGGCTGCGTTAGAATTCGATCCTCCGCCCGCTCAGGCCGGGACGTTCACTCTGACAATCTCCGGTGGAAACATCATACCCTACATCGTCGAAGTAGATGTCATAAATCCATCAGGGCCGTATGTGTCCTACAGCGATCACACGGTCCAGGATGATCTGACCGGCAATAACAACGGGCAGCTCGATTACGCTGAGACGGTGGAATTGGGGATTACGGTGGAGAACGTCGGCGCAGTGAATGCCGTCAACGTGATCGGGATCCTGCACAGTGACAACCAGCTGGTTGCTATTACTCAGAACACCGCCAGTTTCGGAGATATTCCGGTTAATTCCTCCGCGATCGTCGGAAGGGCTTTTGAATTCGAGATCGGCCCGGAGGTTATGGACGGCAATCCCGTTATTTTTATGCTGACCACGACCGACGGCGTCGCATCCTGGGAATCGAATTTCAGCATCGTAGCGCACGCGCCCCAAGTCATTTTTCAGTCGCTTATTGTTGACGACATAAGCGGAGGCAACGGCAACACCAACCTCGACCCGGGCGAAACGGCGGACTTGCTGGTGTCACTCGTCAATAACGGATCATCGGATGCCGTTAACGTGGAAGCGGTTCTGTCCAGCCTCGATCCCTACGTCAGCATCAGTGCCGCGACGGCGGGCTTCGGGCCGATTCCTGTTGGCGAAACGGCTCAGGCGACCTTCAGCGTCACGGTTTCGACCGCCTGTCCGGCGGTCTATTCGGTGGAGTTTGACCTTGATGTCAGCGACGCCCTGGGGTACAATAACGGCACCGGCTTCTGCGCCGTTGTCAGCGATCTACCCTTCCTGCCGAGTGGCCCGGACGAATATGGCTACTTCGCCTACGACGGATTCGATGTCCCCTTCATGCCGGAATATGAATGGGTGGAGCTCCACCCCGATTCGGGCGGCAGCGGCAGGTGGTTGCCGTTCGTTCAGTTGGATCAGGTGCACCACGACCGGCTGCCCTTCCCGTTTCAGTACTATGGAGTCACTTACGATAGTCTCACGATTTCCAACAAGGGCTACCTCTGCATGGGGATCACCGATGAGGTCTACTTTAACAACTACGCCATTCCCGACACCAACGGTTCGGGAGCGATGATCGCCGGATACTGGTACGATCTGGTGCCCATGTGGACCGGTTCCGGTGAAGCGTGGCAATGGTATGACGCGGTCAATCATCGTTATATCGTCGAATACAATCACGTCCCCCGCTACTGGGAACCCGACAGCTTCGAAACCTTCGAGATCATCCTGCTCGACCCTGCCCACCATCCCACTTTGACGGGTGACGGCCAGATCCTGTTCCAGTACAAGGAGATGTCGGGATCATCCACTCTCGCGGGTACCATCGGCATCGAAAACCAGGATGAAACCGATGGCATCCAGTATCGTTGGAACACACTCTACGACGCTCACGCCCACCCGGTTGAAAACGAGACGGCAATCCTGCTTACGACGCCGGTAACGGCGCCGGATATAGCCATTACCCTGACTCCGGCGACAATTCCCATCCTCATACCCGCCTCCGGCGGCAGCTTCGATTTCGATCTGTTGATTGAAAACACGGGCTCTACAACCGTTTACTACGACGTCTGGTTCGACGCGGACTTGCCTGGGGGATCCGTCTACGGACCGATATCTTTACATGAAGACTTAACGATACAACCATGGGGCACTCTCGGCAGAACGCTCAACCAGACCGTACCTGCCAACGCTCCCTCGGGAGATTACACCTATCACGGGAAGATCGGAGCTTATCCGGATCTCGTCTTTGTGTCCGATAGCTTCCCCTTTGAAAAGAGACCGGGTGAAGCCCTTGATTCACGCTTTGAGAATTGGTTGTTAACTGGATGGTTCGCAGAAGAAGCTGCTGAAGGATCAGCGCTGCCGGATGCCTACTCCCTGGATCAAAACCACCCCAATCCCTTCAATCCTACCACCACCATATCCTTTTCCATGCCTGAGCCGGGCAAGGTGCAGCTAACCATCTACGACATCGCCGGGCGCCAGATTAGTGCTCTAGTTAGCGGCTGGCGAAATGCAGGCTACCACGAAGTAACCTGGGATGCCTCGAATCTACCCTCCGGGATATATTTCTACAGGATTGAGACAGATCAATTCACGGCTGTCAAAAAGATGGTGCTGATCAAATAATAGTTAGAGGATAATACGAATAGACTTAATCCTTCATTCGCAGAGAAAACAGGAGATTTACCACCATGAACAGAATACACTGCATATTAATTTTGATTCTCATCATAGTTGGAAATTTACCCGTACATGGCCAGAATGTTACGGTTACATCTTTCCCGCAAACTTACCAGCTTTATCCGAGGGATCTGCAGGATTCCTGCGCAGTGAATGTTGCCGGTAATTTGCGAAATCCCGGATATGATTCAGTTAAAGTG
>JALGZU010000022.1 GCA_025774735.1 candidate division LCP-89 bacterium
GACTTTAACCGGTCGCCCGCCCTTCTTGGCCAGCAGTGCAGCAATGACTTCGTAAGGGTAGAGGTCCAGTTTCGACCCGAATCCGCCGCCGATATAGGGCTGGATGACCCGGACCTGTGATCCCGGGATCCCCAGCACGTCGGCCATGTCGCGCTGATACAGGAAGGGGACCTGAGTGGGGGTGCGCATCAACAAGCTGCCGTCCGTCTGCCATTCGGCGATGCTGGCGCAGGGGCCCAGGCAGGCGTGAGCGATGAACTGGACGTCGAAGCGGCCTTCGGCGATGTGGTCCGATTCTTCCTCGCCCTGCGGTATGTCCCCGTGACGGTAATCGAAAGTCATGGAGAGGTTATCGGCTCTCTGATCGTGGATCAGCGGGGCGTCATCCTTCATGCCCTCGAAAGGATCCGTTACAGCGGGAAGGGGTTCGTATTCGACTTCGATCAGATCGAGCGCCTCTTCGGCGGTGTCCGGAGTCCTTGCCGCAACCGCGGCGACTTCGTCGATCAGAGAACGCACCTTGTCGAATTTCAACGGCCAGTTGTCCTTGCCGAAGCCATAGGGGATTTTGGGGGAGTCATCAGCAGTGACAACACAGACCACACCGGGGAGCTTTTCCGCTTTGCTGGTTTCTATGTTTAAAATTCGTGCGTGTGGATGCTTGGAACGCAGGATTTTGCCGTGCAGCATTCGGGGGACGGCGAGGTCGGTGGCATACTGAGCTGCGCCGGTCGCCTTATCTCGAGCATCGGGTTTGCGTACCCGTTTGCCGATCGTGCTGAATTCAGTTTTGGTTGACATCGATGCTCCGTTATGCCTGCGTCTTTTGAACTTTGGAAGCTGCCATCACCGCCTGCACGATCTTCTCATAGCCCGTGCAGCGGCAGAGGTTGCCCTGCAGGGTCCGCCGCACTTCCAGTTCGGTAGGCTCCGGATTCCCGTCCAGCAGAGCCTTGGCAGTGAGAATCATGCCGGGAGTGCAGAAGCCGCACTGGATCGCCCCTTCTTCGATGAAGGCTTCCTGAATGGGGTGTAACTCATCTCCTTTTGCCAGCCCTTCGATGGTCTCGACCACGCAGCCGTCCGCTTCCACCGCCAGCACCAGGCAGGCGTTGACCGCCTTGCCGTCGACGATTACCGTGCAGGCGCCGCAGTCGCCCTCGCCGCAGCCTTCGTGGGTGCCGGTCATCTCCAGGTCCCGTCGCAGCAGGTCGATCAACCGCCAGTTGGCGGGGACGTCAGCTCGCAGGAGCTCTCCATTTATGGTCAATTCAATCGGATAGATCATGAGAATGTCCTGATTATTTGCCAAATACCTCCTGGTAGGCTCTCTCCACCAACGGAGAAATCACCGCCCGGCGGTAATCCGCGCTGGAACGCACGTCGTCGATCGGCGCGGCGGCTGCCGCGGCGGCTTCACCTGCCTCCTTCACCTTGCCCTTTGCCAGAAAAGCTTCCGCTTTGGGCACCCGGATGGGCGTCGGGGCAACCGCGCCCAATACCAGCCGGGGATCGGGATCACCGGTCTCCCGTCTGGATAGGCAGACACCCACGGCGGCGATGTCCATCGCTTCCCTGAGCGTGTGCTTGATGTAGACCGCCCGGCGGGGAACGTCAGGGACGAGAATTCCCGACAGGATCTCACCCTCGTTCAGGATATTTTCTCCCGGCCCGGTGAAGAAGCTCTCGATGGGGATTGTGCGGATTTCGTCGCCGTTGAAGATCTCCAATTCGGCGTTCAGGACCATCAGGGGCGGAGCCGTATCCGCTGATGGAGACGCGTTGGCGAGGTTGCCTCCCACGGTGCCTCGATTGCGCACCTGCAGGCATGCCATGGTCGCCGACGCCTGTGAGATGACGGGATGTCGATCCCGGATCAGGGCGTCCTCGAAGAGATCCGTCAACGTGGCCGTGGCGCCGATGCGCAGACCGTGTTCCCCTAACGGAGATATCTCACTCAGTTCGGAGATACCTTTGAGATCGATCAGGAGCGGTGGGCTCAGAGTGCGTTGCTTAATCCTGACCAGTACGTCAGTGCCGCCGGCAAAGAGGATTGCTCCAGGATTGTTACGCAGCAGCGAAGCAGTCTCCATCAGACTGGTGGGGCAGCCGTATTCAAAGTTGATCATAACGCTTCAACCGATTTGTTGTTCAGACCTGCGTGAAAGGCCTTCAAGTTCAGGTCGCTAAAACGCGGCGGGGAGCTCTCCGTGATGACCTGTTCGATCAGATCACCGTCCAGAGGAAAATCCGCATGGCTCGCGGCGAATCCGATCACGATCAGGTTCAGCACCAGCGGTGCCTGCAGTTTCAGTGCAATCGAGGAGGCGTCCAGGCAATGGAGTGCGATGTCTCGCTCCTGCAGGAGAGACCGGACGTTATCCGGGATGAACTCCAGGTCGGGAGCATCCATAAATGCAATGCCCCCGGGCTTCAGAAAGGATAAATTGGCCAGGAGTTCACTTTTTTCGAAGCAGAAGATCAGATCGGCGCTGCCCCGGCGGATCAGCGGCCCCCGGTAATCGCCGACCTTCATGTGCGAGGTGACCGAACCGCCCCGTTGGCTCATGCCGTGAGTCTCAGAACCGATCACCTGATGACCGGCCTTGAGCGCCGCTTCGGATAGAATCTTTGTGGCGAATAGAATGCCCTGCCCTCCCACACCGCAGAGAAGTATTTGTAAGTTCATATTATATAAATAGTTCAATGATTTATTTCGGCTCGTCCGGCGAGACCAAAACCGGTCTGCACAATGTATAAATAAAAGTGGCGAAGATCAACCGAAAAATCCGAAATCCGGCAAAAGCCCAATGTGGCAACTATAACGAGATGGATAGCGATAAAAAAACGCCGGTTTCTCGACCGGCGTGCTTATATGGTAAACTTATCCGAGGCTCATTTGAGCAGGAGCAGCCGTGAGACGGCCTGTTGATTATCCCATTCAGCCACCGCCAGGTAGATACCCGACGCCAGGCGGCTACCATCGAAGGTGATCGCGTGCGTTCCGGCGTTCAGGTGTCGGTTCAGCAAGGTCGACACCAGCCGTCCTGAAAGATCGTAGATGTTCAGTTCCACTTGCCCGGCGGCCGGCAGATTGAACCGGAGAACCGTCTCCGGATTGAAGGGATTGGGCGTGCAGGTTACTTTCAGGTGCTGGTTCGCACTGATCGCAAACGTCTGCTGGTTCGGCAGGTCGACGCGCTCCGTATCACCCCATCCCGATAGGGCGGCCCAGGCATCGCCGGATCCCGGAGCCAGTCCGTCCGTTGACTCCTTTTCGAATTCGAACGAATCCGTGGCCAGAATCGAATCCGGATAGTAGCCTAAATATCCGTGCATCTCATACAGTCCCGGCATCGCCCAGGCTGATACGTACATCTCTATCTCCCTGAAAATGGAGTCACCTGCCGCCATGAAGAGGTCTTCGCGCAGGATGAGGGGTCCCATGGTCTGTCCGTTCGGCAGGACCAGTTCCGTCCAGGCATCGAAGATCGCATAACCGGTCAGATCGCAGGTGATGGCCGCCGTATAGCCGAATGAGCCCCCCTGGGAAGGGATGACAATGGGCGGATTAACCGGATCGAGGTACAGTAACAGGTTGCCCGGCTGCCAGCTTATTTGGTCGAAATAGTAGGCACCCATGTCGGCGATGGTGCCGTCCGGATCAAACGGCGACAACGGGTTCCCGGCGTCGATGCAGGGCGAATTGGCCATTAGGTGGAAGTCATCGTTGCCCGGATCGACGAACATCGGATTGGCGTTGATGTTGCCCATCCCGGGCCAGCCGCCTTCGACATCGCAGTAAGTTGCAGAATAGACACTACCCATCGAATTTTCCCAGAAAATACAGTTTACGAACGCGCTGGTGCTGCCATTGATGGATAGGACCGCCGGGGAGGTGTTCTGAACAATCGTACAATTGATCACTTGGCAGTGGTCATCCCAGAAATAAATGGCTCCCCCGCTGGCGCCTGACGTGTTATCGTAAAATACGCATCGTTCAACAACACTGTTCGCATCATTGCCTAAGTTGATTGCTCCTCCGCAATGGTTCACGTGGTTGTCCCAACAGACATTATGTCGGAACTGCACGTGTCCCCAGAGGGAATACATGGCCGCGCCCCGGTTAGCCCAGTTATGCTGGAACGTGCAATGTTCTACGATGCCATTCGATTGATAGAGGAAGAATACTCCTCCGTAACCGTCAGGATAGGTATCGGCATTTTCAAATAAGCAATAGTAGAATCGAGAGGTGTCGGGATTGTTAAAATACTTGAATCCGCTCCAGGTTACCCCGGGGTCGGTGGTGAAGTATATTGAATCCTCTTCCTCACCCAGTGCCAGGACGATCCCATCCACCACGAATTCGTAATCCCCTTCAAAAATGACCCAGACGCCGGGTTTAATGATGAGCATGCTGTCGGCGGGAACTTCCAGGTCCCCCTGCACCATGTAAGGTGATCCGCCTGGGTTCCAAATTCCAACGACCGTGCCGCTCACAGGCGTTTCCGCATGACTGACCAATGTGAGGAGTAACACCATGAGAATCGCTGGGATAAATCCTCTTATAAAGTACATGAGTGCCTCCAATAATATTGCAGTGATACTTTAACAATATAAAGAGCTTTTCTCTATTTGTCAAGAACTTTTTTTCGCGTAGACAAAAATTGTTGAAGCCAGGAGTGGAATTGAGGTGGTGTCGCCCCTGAAAACCGTCCTCCTGAGCGCTTTCTGCAGCCAGCCCACTTTGACGACGTCCATCGGTGCTGTCAACAATCGCATTTCGATCTCGCTGAATCCGCACCTTCCCACCAGTGCCTTTATCTCCTTGCGTGTGTAGATTCGCGCTCTCGCCCAGGCGTCGTGAATGCGTTTCGGCAGCCAGGAGAAAAAAGGCACCCGGTTCCAGGGAAGCAGAGGGAGGTCGGCGCCGTGAGTTTCGAAAATCCACCAGCGATTGGGGATGGAGAGAAAGATAATCCCATCAGGTTTTAATACTCTGCGGATTTCACTCAGAACGCGTCCTGGATCCTCGACATGTTCCAGCACCTCGAAGCATGTGATACAATCGAATACCCCGTCCCGGAAAGGGAGGAACTCCCCGTTCCCGCCCATCAGGCTGATATTGGGGATCTTGTGCTCAACCAATTCACGTTGAAAACCGGGCAGTCTCTCGTGTTGCAGATCGATTCCGTAAGCCTGGCCGACGTCCCCTGCGAAATACTCGGTTTGACCGGCATTCCCGCATCCGATATCCAGGAGCAGGTTGTTTTTGTTTAACGGGGGGGCGAGCAGCCGGGTTACCCGGTATCTTCGCTCGTGAAAGATGCTATCCCGAGGGATCGGTTCACCCGGCAAAATGTGTTTTGGATGGTTCATTGTTTCGTTGAGATCATCTGAGCCACTCTTTCCCCTGACCTCACCGCCGCTTCCACCGTGGGTGGCAGCTCGTCCAGCCAGTCTCCCGCCAGGTAGAGGTTGGCGATAGGAGTCGTCTGCGGCAGGGTTTTGCCCCAGAGATCCCGCGGCCGCAGGGGGATGGCGCGTCTTTCCGTGATCCGTTTCCAGCCGTCCCAGTGGACCCGCTGCAGTTGGGGCAGGGCGCTGGCGCTTTCCATGAGTAACGGGGAAAGATCATCCCCTTCCGTCGCCCGAACCGGCTGGTTTCCCAGCAGCATGCAGACCGGTCCGCGCCGGTCTTCCCAGAGGCGGGCGAAATCGAAGAGCCATTCCGCGGTGGTTCCCGGGAGGCAGGTAAAAGGATCCAGAATCGGTCTATGCTCGGACCACAGGTAGACCGAGCTTATCGAGCTCGCCTGCCACGCACGGGTGCTGTAAACTGCCCGTACGGCATTCCCCTGGAGCAGGGTAGACAGCCATTTTTCCAGAGCCCAGGGTGGCAGCGCCAGGATGGCGGCATCGCATTGCAAGGTTCTGCCGTTTTTTAGCTGGAGCGCTCTCACCCTGTCATCTTCGACCGTCGCTCCAACGACCGGTGCCCTCAGAAGTACGCGGATACCACTCTTCTCCAGGGCACGATGAATTTTTTCTCCGAAGATCCGTCCCAAAGGTTCGCGGGCATAGCCCAGGCGGCCGCCGAAGAATCCCTTACAGAAGCCCTCCTTCAAAACGGTCCGCAGATACCTGATGGAGACGGTGTCGGGGGGGGAATTAAGAGAGGCTCTGATCAACGGCAGCCAGAAGACGTCGCGGTCCTCGGCGCCCCAGTGCTCCTTCAGCCATTCGCCCACCGATTGTGATGACGTCTCCGAAGCGGACATCAGCTTAAAGGCGGTTAAAACCGTTCTCCGGCGTGCGGCCAGGGAAAGTCCTCTGAATGACAAGAGCCCCCCGGCAAAGTTCCAGGGCGCCGGCAGTATCCACTGCCGCAGGACGGTTCGAGATGTTCTCACCCCTGCAAACGGGATCGAGCCAGGCCAGGGAAAAGCGAGGGCATCACCAAGCTTGAGAGATTTCAGCAGACGGCGGGTGCGGCTGTAAGTGGACAGGAAGAGATGGGGCCCGTTGTCGAAATCCGACGGCAGCTCGCCGCCGGAATGACTGCCAAGCCTGCCTCCCAGAGTGGATCGGGCTTCGATCAGTGTGACCCGATACCCGGACGTTTCCAGTGACCGGGCCGCCGCGATTCCGGCGATGCCCCCTCCGACGACGATGACGTCCAAATTCTGCCCGCGAGTGTTTGAGGTTTCAGGTACTGCCATAATATATCGGCTCTGAGGTTTGTAATCAAGGCGAATTATTCAGAAAGCTCTGCGGTATTTCGCTTGATTTTGGTTAAAGATTTCATTACATTAGGCGAAAATGACGTAGTTGCCCACTTTTGGAGGCAGTATGAAACTTAAGAATCGAGTTCAAGACAATGTCCTCATCCTGGAGGTCAGAGGTAAGGTGATGGGTGGACCGGACGCCACGATTTTTCAGGATACCATCAAGTCTGAAATCTCCAACGGTCACAAGCAATTTATCTTCGATCTGGGAGGAGTGGACTGGATGAATTCATCCGGTCTGGGCATCCTGATTGGCGGGTTGACCACGATCAAGAACGCCGGCGGACAGTTGAAACTGGCCAATGTCACGGATAAGATTCAGAGCCTCTTCATGATCACCAAGCTGGTGACCATATTCGATTCCTTCGAGACCGTGGATGACGCTCTGAAAAGCTATTAGTGATCCGGGTGAAGCGGCCAGACGAAGACAGAAAAGAGACCGGAGAACCCGCTCAAGCGTCCGGAATAAACTGGGCCGAAAAGAAAATTTTCACCGAACTGGGGGAACTCCTGTCGTCCGTACGCCAGGAGATTAAGCAGGTCAAATCCAGCGCGGGAGAGCCGGATCAACTCGGTGCCTACCAGGAACAGCTGAAGCGGATTGAACACCTTCTTGAACACGTCGGAGAGGTTCAGCGCACTCGTCTGGAAATACATCTGATCACCCAGATCGCACTGTCACTCTCCAACGCGCTTGACCTGGACGAAGTCTTAAGTTTGATCCTCGATTCTTTGAAGCAGGTCGTTGATTACGATGCCGCCGGGATTTTCGTCGTCAGCTTAGACGGGCGGGAAGTGGAGGGCGAAATTCTCAGGGGATACGAGAAGAACCACCGCGGGCAGATTCGCCAGAAACTGGGGCAGGGATTGATGGGATGGGCGATGGAGAACATGATGCCCCTCGTCGTGCCTGACGTCAGCCGGGATCCGCGCTATGTCAAAGCCCGACCCCAAACGCGTTCCGAACTCGTGGTGCCGATGTTCACCGGAGGGAACGTGATCGGCTGTTTCAACCTGGAAAGCGACCGGCTGGGAGCCTTCAGCGAGAGGGATGGCGATCACCTGATGACCTTCGCCTCCCACGCTTCCGTGGCCATTGAACGAGCCCGCCTCCACAAAGAGATCCTCGAAAAGCACCGCATCGACAAGGAACTGGCCCTGGCCAGGCGCATGCAGAAGGATCTGCTGCCTACACGGGCTCCGAAGCTGGAGAAATTTAACATTGCCGGCGTTAACGTTCCCTCGGAAATGGTCGGTGGCGATTACTTCGATTACATTCCCCTGACCCAAAAAGATCTCGGCCTGGTAATCGGGGACGTTGCCGGAAAGGGTGTCCCGGCTGCTTTCGTCATGGCATCCCTGAGGGCGGCACTGCGCATCGAAGCCTTCAGCCACTACGCCATCACCACTATCCTGTCACGGGTCAACGATTTTTTAAACGACTCGACCAAACCCGAGATATTCGTCACCGCATTTTACGGTGTCCTCGATACTGAATCCGGTCTGTTTACCTATGCGAATGCGGGGCATAATCCTCCGCTTTTCATCAGGGCCAACGGAGAGAGACGGGAACTGTCGGAAGGAGGCTTGATTCTGGGGGCTTTCCCTGGCGCATTATATCAAAACCATAAAATTCAATTCGAACCTGGGGATATCCTCCTGCTCTACACCGACGGTGCATCCGAAGCCGAGAACTCTTCCGGCGAACAGTTCGGTGTTGAGAGGTTAACGGACATTGTCCAAAATTCCGACCAAACCGATCCCCGGCACATGATCCGGGCTCTGTTGAACGCTATTCGGGATTTTTGCGGGAATACCGGTCTGCAAGATGACATCACCCTCATGGTAGTGCGATGCCATTGAAAAAACTCGGCGAATTAACCGTCGCCAGCGATCAGGCGCGTCTGGCGGATGTAGACCGTTTTTCAGGGACCCTTCTGCAGCGCATTCCCGAGGTGTGCAGCGACATGGATGACATCGCTATCGCCGTCTCCGAAGCGGTCAACAACGCCATGCAGCACGGCAACAAGCTCGATGCCTCAAAGTCCGTACATGTCGCCTACTACCTCTGCTCGAGCTATCTACGCATTGTCGTGCAGGATGAAGGGGGAGGATTTACCCCTGAAAGCGTCCCGGATCCTCGCAAAAAGGAAAACCTTCTGAAGGTATCCGGACGGGGCATCCTCATCATCCGGCACCTCATGGATCGAGTCTCGTTCCGGAAGCTCAAAAGAGGCATGCAGATAGTTATGGATAAATATTGTGGATAGGGACTTAAGGTGAAGCAAAATCACGGCTCGGTGCCCAAAATCGCCATCTATCCCGGATCCTTCGATCCCATCACCTACGGCCACATCGACATCCTCGAACGGGCTGCGATCCTCTTCGACCGGGTGGTGGTGGCTCTGGCCGTCAATCCCGGCAAGACGCCGCCCCTGTTCTCCCTCGATGAACGTCGCCAGATGATCTCGGAAGTGGTGTCGGAACTGCCTGACGTCCAGGTCATGGATGCCACCGGATTGATGGTCGAATTCGCCGAAGAGCACGAAGCTATTGCTTTGATCCGCGGCCTCAGGGCGATCTCCGATTTCGAATACGAATTCCAGATGGCGCTGATGAACCGAAAATTGTCCCCCAAAATCATCACCGTCTTTCTAATGCCGCACGATAGCTACACATACCTCAACTCCTCCATCGTCCGTGAGGTGGCCAGTTTCGGCGGGGACGTCTCGCAGTTCGTTCCACCCGGAGTGGCGCGTCGTCTCGTGGAAAAATTTTCGTCGTCAGGGGGATGATCCGATTTCTAAACGTCTCCCTGGAACACGCCCCCGGCCGGGGGATATCCGGGATCACTTTCGACATCGATCGGGGCGAATTCGTCCTCCTGAATGGGCCTACCGGCGCCGGCAAAACCACCATCCTCCGCCTGATCTACCATGAACTGATCCCCGATTCAGGCCGAATCGCTATCGAAGACCAGTTTCCCGCCCAAGGCAATATGCAGGATCTCGCCCTGCTGCGCCGCAAGATGGGGATCGTCTTCCCCGAACCCCGCTTACTCACCGACCGCAATCTCTTCGATAACGTCGCCTTACCTCTGCGCATCGCCGGCGAAGCCCGCAAACGCACCCATCTCCAGGTCAACAAGCTGCTCTTCCGTTTCGGACTCAAGGACCGAGCCCGCGCTCTCCCCTCTGAGTTATCCTCTGGTGAGCAGAAGAAAGCTGCCATTGCCAGGGCGCTGGTGGTGCGGCCCTTCATCCTGCTCGCCGACGAGCCTCTCGCCAATATCGATCCCGATGCCTCCGCGGAGATCCTCGAAATCCTGCAACAGATCAGTACCGAAGGTATGACCATTTTAGCCGCTACCCACATCTCTGGATCTTTCAAGGGAGTTGCCGGCCGGACGCTAAGCCTCAAAGACGGGAGGCTGATCAAGTGAAACCCAACATCGCCTTCACCGTTCGCGAAGGGGTGGGAGGATTGAAGCGGGGACGCTTTCATTCGGCCATCGCAGCGGTGGCCACCGCTCTGGCGGTGTCGCTCCTGGGCATGTTCCTCTACGGCGCCCTCAACCTGCGAGCGGCCGCACAAAATTTCCTCGGTTCCCTTCAGTTTGAAGCGTTTATATCTTTATCACTGCCGACTTCCGGTCACGACGCCCTGCGGGAAACCCTCCGGCAGATGGATCGGCGCTTGTCGGTGACCTATGTGTCCCGTGAAGAAGCTGCTTCCAGATTTGCCGCAGAACTGGATCCCGACCTGTTCAACGTGCTGGGCGAAAATCCCCTGCCGGCCTCCTTTAAAATCGGCTTGCCGGGCGAACTGATGCATCCCGATTCCGCCGAGGCCCTAGCGGCGAGACTGTCCGCGCTGGATGGCATCGATGAGGTGATTTACGATCAGCAGTTGTTAAATCTGCTCCACTCCGGTATCGGAAAACTGACGATCTGGGGTATGATATTCGGCAGCATCGCGACGCTCCTGGCCGTCGCTCTGACTTTTAACTCGGTGCGCATCAAAATCGACGCCCAGCGCGACAAAGTCCGCCTGATGTCGCTTCTGGGAGCCCAGCCTCTGACCCTGCGCACTATCTTCTGGATTCAGGGATTGATCCTGGGGGCGATTGGCGGTGCCGTCTCCTCCGGGGTGATCGCCGGGTTCGCAGCTCTCCTCCAATACCGGCTTGCGTCGGGAATCGAGATCATCGTTCCCCATGCCGGACTGCCCTTCCTGGCCGGATGTCTGCTGGGCATGTCCGGGGGATTGATCGCTGTCGGCAAGTACCTCAAGGTTTAAAATTTGACCGTTACACATGGGAAGATCCGGCATCACGAACTTCGGATCACGAAAAACAACGTCAAGCTTCCGGGAACCGCCCCCCAGGCAAATTCATTCAAGATAGTAGACACAATTCTCCCGACAAAATAACCATGAATCTCCTCGTCACCGGCGGCGCCGGCTTCATCGGATCGAACTTCATTCAAATCGTGCTCAAAGACCACCGGGACGTCAGCCTGGTAAACGTGGACGCTCTGACCTACTGCGGCAATCTCGAAAACCTGGCCGCAGTGGAAGGCGATTCCCGTTACCGGTTCGTCAAGGCGGACATTGCCGATGCGGACGCCATGGAGCGGCTCTCTTCCGGACAGCAGTTCGATGCCGTCGTCAATTTCGCCGCGGAGACGCACGTTGACCGCTCCATTATGGGTCCGGCGGTTTTTCTGCGTACCAACGTCACCGGCACCCAGGTCCTGTTGGACGTGGCTTTGAAGCATAAGGTCGACCGCCTCGTCCAGATCTCGACCGACGAAGTGTACGGGTCTCTGCCGGAAACCGGGGTTTTCACCGAAGAGACTCCCCTAACGCCCAACAGTCCCTATTCCGCCTCCAAGGCGGCAGCGGACCTGCTGGTGAAAGCTTACGTCCACACTTACGGTCTGGACGCCGTCATAACCCGCTGTTCCAACAATTACGGTCCTTACCAGTTTCCCGAAAAGCTCATCCCATTGATGATCACCAACGCCCTTGAAGACAAGTCGCTGCCGGTTTACGGGGACGGCCTGAACGTGCGCGACTGGATTCACGTGGAAGATCACTGTCGCGCGGTCTGGGCGGTCCTGGAAAAAGGCCGTTCCGGCGAAGTGTACAACATCGGGGGGGGCAACGAGTGGCATAACCTCGACCTGGTGAAGGAACTGCTCCGAATCATGGAAAAGCCGGAATCCCTGATTACCTTCGTCAAGGATCGGCCCGGACACGACCGGCGCTACGCCATCGATGCGACTAAAATTCGCCAGGAACTGGGTTGGAATCCCGCCTACGATTTCGCCGAAGGCCTTAGCCAGACGGTAAGATGGACGCTGGATAACGAAAGTTGGTGGCGCCGCGTCAAGAGTGGCGAATATCAATCCTACTATCGGGAGCAATACGGGGTATGAAGATCTCCCGGGAAAAAGTCGTTCTGGCGCTGACCGATTTCATCACCCTGAATCTCGCCTACCTCTGTTCTTACCTCCTGAGATACAAGTCCGGCCTCTTCGCCCAGGCAACCGCCCCGGAATTCCGGCATCTATTCATTCCATCACTGATCGTCTCTATCGGTTGGATGGTCATCTTTCTCCTGCGGGGGATGTACCGGACACTCTACGGCCAGGGACGGGTGGACGTCTCTCTCAACGTGGCCAAAGCGTCGCTGGTGGGCATATTTGTCATCTTCCTTGTGACCATCGATCTGCGCCAGCCGCTTTCGCCCAGCCGGGTAGTTTTAATGTCCTACTGGGGATTTCTG
The DNA here is from genome assembly GCA_025774735.1 of candidate division LCP-89 bacterium. Next base: position 12,580 of record JALGZU010000022.1, read on the forward strand.
GTGCTAATGGTCGGAGGCGGGCGCGTCATTATCCGCGTGGTGCAGAGGAGGCTCTTGGCTAAGGGGATCGGACTGCGCAACGCCTTGATCGTGGGATTTAACGAGCGCGCCAGATCCTTCCTGCGCCAGGCGCAGCGGGTACCGGACATGGGTTACAACGTGCGCGGCTTTTTAAATGGCTCTCTGAGTGATGAGTATGATGGAGTAAGGGTGATTGCCGGTATGGACCGGCTCGAAGCCACCGTGCAGGAACTGCAGGTTCACGAGGTGATTTTGGCTCCCGAACCGAACGAGCGCGAACAGGTGCCCAGCATCATTTCCAGGTTGGCCAACCTGCACGTCGGCATCAAAATGCTGCCGGATCTGACCGAGATTCTCTTCGGTCACGTCAGAACCGCCCATATCAGGGGAGTCCCCTTGATCCAGGTTTTCCCGGATATTCTATCCCCCTGGGCGCGCGTATTGAAGCGAGCGATCGACGTGGCCGTGTCGATGCTGATTCTGACCTGCGGCCTCCCCTTCGTCCTCTTCGTTAGCCTGGCCATCAAATTGGAATCCAGGGGACCCCTACTTTATGCTCAGAAGCGTGTTGGCCGGGGCGGACGTCTCTTCACACTCTACAAGTTCCGTTCCATGAAGCACAACGCTGAAGCGGATACGGGGCCGGTGTGGGCGGGGAAAAACGATTCCCGCATCACCCGGGTGGGCCGCATTATGAGAAAGCTGCACATCGATGAATTTCCCCAGTTCTTCAACGTTCTGAAAGGGGATATGTCCTTGGTCGGCCCGAGACCGGAACGGCCTGCGTTCGTCGATGAGTTCCGTCACACCATTCCCCTGTACGAACGCCGCATGAACATCAAACCCGGCATCACCGGCTGGGCGCAGGTCAAGCACAAGTACGATGAGACACTCACCGACGTGAAGGACAAGCTTCAGTATGACCTCTTCTACCTCGAAAACATGTCTCTGGCCCTCGATCTGAAGATCATCCTTTCGACCGTGGGGATTATATTACAGTGTAAGGGACACTGAGCGGAATTACTGCCTGAGAGCGAATAAAAACGCCCCCGGTTCATCCTGCCGGGGGCGTTCTCGTTTCCCTGGTTCGTTCCTACATCTCCTTCAGGAAGTTCTTGTCTATTTCGTCCTGAATCATCTGCTGGTGTTTGCGCTCCTCGCCCGCCAGAAATTCGAACATCTTGCGGGCTGCGTCATCCTCCAGTCTGCCGGCTGTCTCCAGGTAAAACTGCTCGGCGCCCTCCTCCCGTTTCAGGGCTAAGTGCAGCGCCTCCAGCGGAGTTAAGCTTTTATCTACCATATAATAATCCTCTCTCTCTATTCTTTTCTTCTTTGTTTTTCCATCCGGTTCGGAACGGCGGTGGATTACAACGATTCCAGCACTCCGAGTAGTTCTTCGTCCGGCGGCATCCCCCGTTTCGCATAACGAACGGTGCCCTCCTTGTCGATTATATAGACGGTGCGTTGCGTGCCCTTGGGTTCCTTGTCAGCGCCGAACGCTTTGGTAATCCTGCCCTCTTCATCGACCAGGAGCGGGAAATTGAATCCGTATTTTTTACTGAAATTCTGGTGTGATTTAAGGCTTCCGGAATTAACGCCGAGTACCTCAGCGTTCAGCTTTCTGAAGGCCGCTATGTCGTCCCTGAAAGCTGACAACTGCCTCTTTCAACCCGAGGTGTTGTCTTTGGGATAGAAAGCCAGCACCAGGTTTTTGTGGCCTCGATAATCGGCGGATGCAATCCTCTGGCTGTCCGTTCCCGTAAGAACGAAATCCGGAGCTTCCGTTCCTACCTTGATTAACTCACCCATGCTTCATCCTCTGATTGGCTCTTTTAGGAGCTAATTGTCTGAAGGTTTTATCTCTACAAAATCCTCGCCGGGAGCTCCGCAGACGGGACATTTTTCCGGAGGTTCTTCCCCTTCGTAGATATAACCGCAAATCGAGCAACGGAACTTCTTCATGTTTCCAGGTCTCCTCTCCTTCTTTATTAATCTTCAAGACGAATTATTCGGATGGCGGAAGTCCTCGCCGCGCAGTCCGTGGCGCTGCATGAGCCGCTGGAATCCGGACCGCTCCATGCCGGCATCGCGGGCGCAGTGGGAGACGTTCCCCTGGTTACGATTGAGCAGGTCAGCGATATATTCCCTCTCGAACCGTGCCACTACGCGAGCTTTTTCATCCTGGAAATTGGTCGGTTTTTCCGAAGAAAATGCCAACGCTCCAGTTTTCCGCCCGGCGATCTCCGCTGGCAGATGCTTCACCGAAAGGACCTGGTCTTCCTCCAGGATGACCAGGCGTTCCATCAGGTTGCGTAGTTCCCGGATGTTGCCCGGCCAGGGATAGTTGACCAGTGCCGACATCGCCTCCGCCGGAATCTCCTTCTCGGGTTTCGAGAGGTTCTGACAGAATTCTTTCGCGAATCTATCGGCCAATAGGGGGATGTCCTCCCTGCGGTCACGCAACCGCGGCAGATCCAGGGGGATCACCGCCAGCCGGAAGTAGAGATCTTCGCGGAAGCGCCCTTCGTTGATCTCCATGTGAAGATCGCGGTGGGTGGCGGTGATGACGCGGACGTCGATGGGGATCTCCCGCTGCCCCCCCAAACGCCTGATGGTGCGCTCCTGCAAAACCCGCAGCAGCTTGGCCTGCAGCTTAACCGACATGTCACCGATCTCATCGAGGAAGAGCGTCCCGCCGTCGGCGACTTCAAACAATCCCCGCTTGGACTGCTTGGCGTCGGTAAATGCCCCTTTTTCGTAACCGAACAGTTCGCTCTCCAGAAGCGTCTCCTGGATCGCTGTGCAGTTGATCGCCACGAACGACCCCTGAGCGCGGTCGGAGAGGTTGTGGATGGCGCGAGCGGCCAGCTCCTTGCCCGTTCCAGATTCCCCGGTGATCAGTACAGTGGCTGAGGGGCTGTCAGCGATCTTCGATATGGTGGAGAAGACCTCCTGCATCACCGGACTCTGGCCCACCATCTCGGCGAACTGAACATCGGTCGTTTCCCGTTTCAATACATCGACCTGGCGGCGCAGTGAAATCACCTCGGCAGCCCGGGAGACGGCATGTTCCATTTCCGCCAGCTCGAAAGGCTTGGTGATGTAGTCGTAAGCGCCCAATTTCATGGCGCTCACTGCCGATTTTACGTCGCCGAAGGCGGTGATCATGATGACCATGGGGGCATCACCGGAAGCGGCGATCTTCTTGAAGAGGGTGATCCCGTCCATCCCGGGCAGATTGATATCGAGAATTAGGAGGTCCGTGCCCCAGCTTTTCAGCACGTCGAGTGCCTCTTCTGCGCTGGTGGCGCTCTTCACGCGATGGCCGCGCTTCTCCAGGGCCCCGCCCAGGAAGCGGCGGATGTTCGCCTCGTCGTCAACCAGTAATATATTGAGTTTCATCAGGAAGCGGCGGATGTTCGCCTCGTCGTCAACCAGTAATATATTGAGTTTCATATCGGGTCGTCCGGACTTCTGGTCGGTATAAAGACGGTAACTGATGCACCACCCCCGTCCGGATTCTCGATCCAGATCTCTCCATCGTGTTCGGTGACGATTCGATTGGCGATGGCCAGTCCGACACCGCTCCCGCCGGGCTTGGTGGAAAAAAACATGTCGAACAGTTTCTCCTTGGGCCGGAAAACCCGGGCCCGTATCGCTCACCCGGATCTGCAGGCCGGATCGTCCTTCGTGAGTCATACAGGCGACGGTTACGGAAACGATGCCTCCCGCCTCCATAGCCTGAATGGAGTTCAGCATCAGGTTCAGGAAAACCTGCTGCAGTTGATCGGCGTCGGCGACCACCTCCGGCAAATTCTTCTCGAAAGTGGTCGCAATCTCGACCTTTTGGCTCCTGGCCTGCTGGCGAATGAAAAAGACGGAACGTTCGATCACGTCCGGGATCGTGAGTCGGCTTCTTTCAGAGTCTTTACGTCGGGAGAAATCCAAAAGTTGGTTGAGCACCCCGTTGAGGCGGCGGATATCGTCTGATATCGCATCCAGAGCCTGGCGAGCGTCGGAGTCCTTCGCATCTTCCAGCATCGTGTCGATCCCCAGGCGGATGCCGGCCAGAGGATTGCGGATCTCGT
>JALGZU010000023.1 GCA_025774735.1 candidate division LCP-89 bacterium
CATGCGACCCACGGTGCCGTTGGATTGGCTTTCGTACCAGGTCGTGCCGATGACGACGGTGTCGCCGACGATGTCTCTCTCATCGGTTTGCGGCGGGATCGGATAGGGCGGGAGAGCCACCGGCGCGTTGACGGTTTCATCGCCGGTGACGATGGGGTGGTTAACGGCGGGGACTTTGCCTGCTTCGGATATTAATGGTAGCAGTACAAGGAGAGCGATAGAAACAAGAATGGGAATAACGCGTTTCATGATGCCTCCACAACGAACAGCGATGTAATATAATATAACAATTATTTCTTCAAAGTCAAGCGAATAATTTTGCACAGGGAAATATTTTAATAGAAAGGGCGGGGGAAGCACCCCCGCCCTACAGTTAATTTGGATAAAGTGACATTGTCACTTCATCAGGATCATCTTCTCTACGGCTGAGAAGTCTCCTGCCTCGATACGGTAGAAATAGAGACCGGAAGCGAGTTGCGAGGCGTCGAAGGTCACTTCGTGAATCCCGGCTTCCCTCATGCCGTTGACCAGCTCGGCGATCACCCGGCCCTGGAGATCGAAGACGGTCAGTTCTACGTGAGCCGCTTCAGGCAGAGCGAAGGAGAGCGTCGTCGCCGGATTGAACGGATTGAGTACACCTCGGGCACAACCGCGTCGTCAACCACGGCGAACCAGGCTTCGAAGGCTTCTCCGTAGTTCGTCCAATCTCCCACCCAGGCGCCGTCGCCGGTGAGCAGCTTCTCAAATGGGAAACTGTCAGAAGCCCAAACCACGTCAGGATGGATGCCCACGTAGCCGTGGTAGGTGTAACTACCCGAAGGCGCGCTGCCGGGAACAACCTGTGTACGGTCACGGTTGCCCAGGAAACCCGCCGGGAAGGTCGCGTTGACCGGACCCAGCGTGGGGCCGTAACTGCTGCCGTTCGGCAGGGTCACGTCGCACCAGACGTCGCCCACCTCGGTGGACGTCCCGTTGTTGGCTACCTCGATATTGTAATCGAAGCTGCCGCCTGCAGCCGGGATTTGGATGGGCGGCCCGTAAGGCGTTAGGGACACAGCCATATTCGTACCCATATCACCCGCCATGAAGAGGATGGCCATTTCGGCTCCGATGGGGGTGGCATGGATGTCGTAGGTGTTGTCCAGCAGGTACTGCAGCCCATCCGTCTCAGTTTGATTTTCGATGCCTACCGTACATTCGGAAGGATCGCTGACTTCCATGTACTGCATCAGAATCATGCCGTCTCCGGTCGGAGTGACGTGCACAGCCGGATCGTAGAAGATTACCTCGAAGGTTTCCAGAGCCGTCGTGGGACTCCACTGCGGAACTCGGAAGAATTCCACCACGAAGTAGCCTTCCACTACGTCATAGTAGGTGGCGATCTGGCCGCCTGTCTCCAGGTTCATGTCTTCCCAGAACGGCGCGATCATGGACGGAGGTCCATCAGCGTTGGGAATCGCCGAGTTAGACCAGTCGGAATCGGCCGCGGCGTTGCCCATGGCGAGCCAGCCGTTGGTGCAGATGGTGATTTCGGTGTAATCCATCCCGTAGTACTGGAAGTTGAACGGCAGCGTCACCAGCGTGGAACGGTCATCCTGGAGAGTCAAGGCCGTAACTTCGGTTCCCGAACCACCAGCTGCCGGCGCCACTTCGATCCAGTCGAAGACCGGCGCGTTCACGCCGTCGTTGACATCGTAGGCTGAGTAGCCGTAATTATCCGGTCCGGTGGGTGCGTAGGTCAGGTCGCCGATGGTGATTTCGAAACTGTCGTTGCCGGAATAGCCTCCACCGCTGAAGGAGATATCCAGCGTGGCAACGTGTTCCTGCGGACAGGAGGCCGAGACATCGACGTCAAACGACGCCGCAGCCGTTCCGCTCGGATCCAACGTACCGACATTGACAGCCCCGGTCGTGATCGTGACATAAGGATCTGCCGTGGTCAGGTCAACCAGCAGGTCCGGCACCGTCGAGCTACCTTCGTTTGTCAGCGTAATTTCCATCGTTCCCGATTCACCCGGATCGAAATTGCCGTTCTGGTTACCGGGAGCCGGATCATCGATGATGTGGGATGTATATTCGCATTCCGGAGCATGGGCGATGATGGAGAAGTTGCTCTCCCAGAGGCTGTCGCCGGCGGCGATCAGAGTGAAGAGCAGTGGATGACCATCTTCCACCGAAGCATCCAGTTCGACCGAAAAACCGTGGTCGGCAGTGACCAGCCCACCGGCGGGGATATCGCCGACGTATTGCATTCCATCCAAAATAGTCACCAGCGGATCTGCGGTGGTGATGGTCAGGTTAACGAAGTTCGCTGTGGCTACACCGACGTTCTCGACTGTAATGGTCAAGTGTGAACTTTCACCGTAATCCAGCTGACCGTTATTGTTGCCAAGCAGATCGTCGTCCACAACGCATGATTCGAAGACGACGTATGGTCCGCTTGGTGGGATGATCTGGATGGCTTGCTGGTACGTCAGGTAATTGTGGGCCGAAACGGAGATCGTCAAATCCGCCGGCATGGTCGGCGGCGCTGTGAATTCCAGGGTGATGCTGCCGGTGGCGTCGGTGTAACCGGCGGCGTAGACTTCATCGTTCTGAGCGCAGACCAGTGCACCTTCGAATCCGACCGACACATCAATCGTACTGGTGCCCAGCAGCATGACGGACGGATGCGCCACCGTTAAAGTCTGCATGGTGTTGGTCCAGGCGTCGATACAGGCGTCGCCCAGCCACAGGTAGGTGCGGATGTTGGACTCGCCGTAGATACCATGCAGGTTGTAAACTGTAACATTAGCGAAGTTCGAAGCGTAGCCGATGTGGTTGATCTCCAGATCGTAGATCGCCTTGTAGAACTCCTTGTCGTAGTCGTGGTTGGGGATGGTGTACGACGGGATGATGGCGCCGTTGATGGCGATGGCCGCCGCCGGAGCCTTCATGAAGGATTCGGCCAGGCAGTCGCCGTTGTAGCCCGGGAAATCCATGTTGTCGCAGCAGACGTCGTAATGGACGAAGTAGCGGTCGAAGTTGGTCAGCTGGTAGACGTGCGTGGCGGTGAAACTGCCGCTGGAACCCCAGCTCGCCCAACCGGTCTGCGATCCGTGGCCGCGGTAATTCAGGATACCCGAACTGTAGGTGTTCAGGTAGTCGATCACGTCCTGATTGGAGGCACCCGCGCCGCCGTACGCCGTCCCGAAGATCGGTACCTGGACGGAGTACGGGTAGGTGCGGATCTCCTCTTTGCATTGGGTGTACTTCAACGGATACTGTTCCGAGTGAGCCACCAGCAGGGTGTGTTCAGCCCAGTTGGACACTTCGGGTGCGGTTAAATAATCCATGGTTTTGTCCAACTGGTGCTGTAGCTCAGCCGCGGTGTCGTAAACGATGCGTCCGATAGCCAGGTCGGCCAGGTAATCTCCGGCCCCGTCCATCATGGTGTACCAGGAATCCGAATACGAGTCCACCCAGTAATACATGGGCACGTCCACAGCGCCGGGGCCACCGCTGTAATAGGCGTCACCTACGAAGAGGACGTATTCCAGGCCGTAGGAATTGTAAAGCTGGGTGATATAGGCTTTAATCTCTTCCGGCGATTCGAAGCCGGGCTCGATGACCCGTTGTCCAGGGGGTAACCCAGGTGATCGAAATTGATCACGGCGGCGCGATACATCTTCTCATGAAGGGCCGTGATCGGGATTCTCATCCGCGTGAATTGCCGGGTTGTGTTGATGCCGAAATAATCGATGGTGACTCGCATCTTTGTGGCTACCGTCAATTCACCCGTAACCGGATTGCAGCGGATGGGGCGAACTTCCAGGCGGGTCAGACGCATGTCCCGCCAGATCTGCGGTTCGTCGACCACCGCGGGCAGATCCGGGTAAACTGTACTCTGCGAATAGAATCCCCTGTCAATGGTGAAGGGAGGCGTGGCATCTTCATCCGTGGTCAGCTCCTGAGCCGGCCAGACATTGTAGCCCGTCAGGGTCTCTGTTTCCAGAACTTCGACCGAGACTCGTACGTCGCTGCGATCGGGGATGCCGACCAATGTGGTTACCACCGGAAGTTCCGGCTTGCCGACCACGCGTAGTTTGGCGTTGTCGCCGAAGCTCAGCAGATGGTAGAGGTCTCCTGCTTCCATTACTTCCTCGACATAGAAGCCGGGCACCGTCAGGTCTATGACTGTTGCACCCGGGGAATGTGAGACCAGCTGGACTTCAGGCGTGCCTGGCACGGAGGTTGTCGTAGCAACCCACTCTGCCTGGACGCTGGCAAAGCCCAGGAAAACCGTGATGAAGGCTGCGCCTAAAATCGTTAACGTTCTTGGCATTTTCTGTTCCTCCAAATTTTTTACCTCTGTTTATGGTTACCTTTTGTTGTGATCGTATTCGGTCCTCTCTGACTCGAACAGGCTCGACGCGTCTATTTTATGAGCAGCATCTTGCCGCTGGCCTCAAAGTTGTCCGCATTGAGACGGTAAATGTAAATTCCCGATGACAGGTTCGGTGCCTCGAAGGTGACGTCATGAACTCCCGCCTGCCTCCAGCCGCTGATCAGTTCCTTGACCAACTTCCCGGAGATATCATAAACCCTGAGTTCCACCTTGCTGGCTTCGGGTAGTGCGAAGGAGATCGTCGTCACCGGATTGAAGGGGTTGGGATAGTTGGGCAGCAAGGCGAATTCCGCGGGGATTTCTGTTGAAGTGATTGTTGAATTCGTCAGGTCTTCCCAGCCGGTCAGGATCCATTCTCCATCAGGTGGATCCATCGTCTCACCGCTCTGCTTCTCGAAGGGGAAACTGTCCGAGTTGAAGACTGCGTTCGGGTGCAGTCCCACTTTCCCGTAATAGGTATAATCTCCAGCCGGTGCGGCAGCGGGGACGGCTTGATTGAGCGAGCGTGATAATGTTTCTCCGGACATCAGGAATAAGTCTTCTCGCAGAATGATGGGACCAAAGTTCGATCCGTTTGGCAGGGTAACGTCGATCCAGGCATCGAATATTTCCGTACTGCTGCCGCCGTTTTCAATCAGCAGGTCGAAATCGAAGCTGCCGCCGCCGGAAGGGATAACGATTGGCGCTCCCTGCGGCGTCAGAGTGATCGACAGGTCCGGCGAGGAAGCCGGCGTTGTATAGAGGACAGCCATCCCGTTCTCTATCGGGGTCGCCTTGGGATCGTAGTTTCCATCGAAAAAGAACTGAATCCCGTCCGTCTCGTCGTGGTTTTCAATGCCAATGGTACCCTCAGTCTGGAATGCAGCGGACATCTGTTTGTATTGCATTAAAATACGGCCATCGCCCGTCAGGGTCGGGTGGTGAGCGGGGTCGTAGAGAATAGCCTGAAAGGTTTCGAAACTGGTCGCTGGGGCGTACTGGGCGATGTAGTTGTATTCGATCACCAGGCGATGTTCTACATCGTCATACCAGGTCCAGACCTCGCCGCCGATTGGCCATTGCGGTCTCAGATCCTCCCAGTAAGCGGCGATCATAGATGAAGGTCCATCCCCGTCTGGAATGCCGCTGTTGGAATAGTCGTCGGGACCGACCGCTCCCATCCCGATCCAGCCGTTGGCTGCAACGGTGAAGCTGTCGTATTCCACACCGTAGTACTGGAACTCGAACGGTAGGGCATAGTGGAAGACCTGCTCATCTTCGACGAAGGGGACAAGTGTCCCCGGTCCGCCCGAATCGGCGCAGATCTCCACCCAGTCATAAACCGGGAACTCCGGATAGTCATTGAGGTCGTAAGCCATGTACCCGTAATTGTCCGGGCCCGAGGGCGCATAGATCTGGTCTCCGATGATGATGGTGAAGTTGTCTGTAGCATAATACCCCCCGCCGCTGAAAGCCAGGTTCAGGGGCGCTGTATGTCCCTGTGGGCAGGTTAGCGAAGCGGTAATATCGAAATCGATATCAGCGGATGTACCTGGGGAGAGAACACTCAGGTAAGCCGCCGCTGAGGTTATTGTCACATATGGGTCGTTCGCAGTCAATTCCACCACCAGATCCGCAACATTGGAGCTGCCATTGTTGATGACTGTGACGGTGATTTCGCCGGATTCACCCGGATCAAGGTTGCCGTTCTGATTGCCGGGCGGCGGATCGCTGATGGTGTTGCTGATGTATTCGCATTCGGGAGCGTGAGCGGAAACAGCAAAATAACTCTCCCAGACGTCAACACCGTCGCTGGCGCTGAGCAGGAAGGCGACATTGTGCCCATCTTCGACTTCCGGGGCGACTGAAAATTCGAACGCTCGATCAACGGTTATGGAGTCCAGCGCGTTGACCGTTCCGATGTAAACCGAATCGCGACCTGTGGTGATCAGAGGATCTTGCGTAGAGAGAACGACGAAGACGTTCTCCGCATTCGCCAGGCCCGCATTCTCGACCGTTATGGCGAGCTCGACCGTTTCACCGTAATCGAGTTGTCCGTTGTTATTTCCGGTAAGGTCGTCCTGGACGGTGTGGTTATTGTATATCACGTAAGCACCTGAAAGAACCACTAGGTCCACTTCGGTGATATAAGGGATCGCGTTGGCGGTTGTGACGGTGAGGGTAAAGGTACCGATCTGGCCGGGCGGCGGATCGAAAGTTAGAGTGACCTGACCTGAAGCGTCGGTGATCCCGTTCGCATAGATGTTTTCGTTCATGCCGCACACCATCGCACCCTCGAACGCTCCGCCAGGCCCGTTGACGGTAACGGTGAAATTTGAAGTGCCCAGGGGGAGGAAGGTATTGTGAATCACGCTCAGTTCGTATGGTGTGGTGCTGCGCAGGAATACCGAAGGATCGCCGAAAATGGTCCAATTTTCGAACTCGTAGGGGCCCAGCGGCCAGAGGTCGATCATCAGGCCGGACCCGTTGAAGCACATGCCGCCGAAGGTAAGCATGGAATCGGCGCACAGCAGATCCACACCCTCATCCTGCATGTCATAGGGTGGGAACCAGGTTTGACTGATCTTGGAGAGATACACTGCGATCGCTCCGGTCGGTTCGCCCGTCACGTCATTGGTGGCGCGCAACCAGGCTTCACCCATGCAGGTGGTATTTTGGAAGTTCCCCGGCTCGCAGGCGATGGCGACGAAGTGCGTCAACTTGTTGTCGTTGACCAGGGCGTTGATATCGCTGCTGGTGAAGTCGACGGGCCCCACACCCTGGATCCAGCCGTGGCCGGCATAATTGAAGATGCTTCTCCCCTCATTCAGGAAATGAGAAATCATGGCCGTCGTGCCGCCGAAGGTGGTGTAGACTGAATCCATCTGGGTGTAATTCCACCTGAGTAGATCCAGGGCGATATTGGTGATATGCTGAAAATCGTATTGCTCCGGATTGCAGGGTCCGCTCTCATCGGCGTCACCCAGGCCCATATGATACCAATCGCCTTCCGGATCGGGGTATTTCTCATAAGTAATCGTCCTCTGCACCTGGGTTTCTACCTGTGCTTGATTCTCTGCCGAGAAGCGCCCCACGAAAATTTCCGGATAGCTGTCGGTGCCCGAGAGCAGTGAATACACGGGATCCGAGCCGCTGATGAACGTCGGAACTTGTAAATGATCTCCGACGATCAGCAGGTATCCCAGGTCGTTTTCAAAATAGTAGGTACGGACGTAGGATTTGATCTGGTCGGAAGTGCTGCCCACTTCAGAGACGGGGACGATTTCAGTGGGAAGTCCCTTCTGGTTTTTCCATTCCACGAACGGTGCCATGGTCGTCATGAAATCGTCGTAGCAGATGATCAGGAGACTGCCGGATTCGGGCAGTAGCGGATAGTCGAGACCGGAGAAGTTCAGAAAATGCCGCCGGTAGAATTTCTCGAACTGGGGGTCGATTTTCTTTAGCGGTTTGCGTCGCTGCAGGGTGTTTATTCCTCCCGGCGCGGTTTTCGTTACTTCGAGGGTCACATCAGTGTAAATCCGCAGGGTACGGGTGACGGGATTGTACTGGAAGGCGTTGAGTTCCAGCACGATGCCGCGAAAATCTCTAAGGATGTGAGGTTCCCGGAGTTTAACCAGATCACCGGGGAAGAAAGCGTTATTTTCATAAACGTCCCCGAATGTGTAAAGCACAGTTGCCGGATCGACCGTGCGCAGCAGGTGCCCTTTGGAGGGGGCAACATCGATATCCTCGATCTCTATATAGCTTGAAGAAATCACCTTGTATCCCATCCGGCCGTTATCCGGGATAACGAGTGCCCGGTTGATGCGGGGGAGGCGCGGGGATCCTGCCTCCTCGATCATGCTTTCCTTGCGTAGCTTCTGTAAGGAGATGAACGCTTTCCCATCGATGTCAACGGTACCCGTCAGGTAACGGTTGACCGAAAATTTCAGCACGGTTCGTTCTGCAGCCAATTCCAATACCTCCACTGTGAACGGATCCGGTGACGAATTCAAATCTACCCAGTCCGCCTGGACGTACGCAGGAAGGAAGAATGCCAGAATCGTGATGAGAAAAATAGTGTGTTTTTGCATGACCTGGTCTCCTCTGTGGTGTCGTGCACGCTGTATCTATTCCATAATGCAGGAGAGGTTCAATAATAAGCCGGAAAGATGATATCACTTTAATGTAACGAATTTTTAGCAGGATGTCAAGAACTAATTTTTTGCAGGGCGAAATATTATTACGCTTGACATTCGATCGATTGGGGGGTTTAATCCGGTGAGAATTACAATTTGGGGAAGTTACAGGGATTCCATGCCGATGATCGCAACGCCCAGGGCTCCGGCGTACTCCGGCATGTTCGGAACCGCGATGGTGTTGTCCAGCGCGTAGCCGATTTCCCGGACCATGCAGCGGTTGCGGGCCACACCGCCCGAAAAGGCGATGGGCGCTTGGGGATGGAGGGAGTGAGCCATCTGCGCCACCCGCAGAGCGATGGAGCGGTGCACTCCGCTGGCCACGTCTTCCCTGGCGACACCTTCGGCCAGCAGCGAGAGCACCTCACTCTCCGCGAAGACGGTGCAAATTGAGGAGATCTGCACAGGATTTTTCGAGGAGTGCGCCAGTTGCGAGAACTCCTCCACGGATAGCTCCATGGACATGGCCAGAAATTCCAGAAATTTCCCGCTGCCGGCGGCGCAGCGGTCGTTCATGGAAAAATCCTGCACCAGGCCACCGTCGTCCAGAACAATCGCCTTGGAATCCTGCCCGCCAATGTCGATGAGGGTCCTGGTTTCCGGCAGCAGATAGGCGACTCCACGTGCGTGGGCGGTGATCTCGGTGATGGTTTCATCGGCGAAAGAGGCGCTGCCCCGGCCGTAGCCGGTCACCACCCTCTTTGTGATCATGCCGGGTGTCAAGGTTGCGCTTTCAAGGGCTTTCTCGTAGGCTTGCACGGCGCTTTTCTCCGGAGACCAGCCCGTGCTGAGTAGAGCCCGGCCCAGCGCATTTTGACCATCCCAGATCAGAGCTTTCGTGGTACGGGATCCGATGTCGATTCCCGCCGTGATCTCACCTGCCGTTTTCATAACGGGCGCTTTTCCCTCTGCTTATCAGTGTGTGTAATTTTTCGCAGTCGCAACGAATGGGAACTTCACAACCGGTTGAGAGTACGAAACCTTTCGGATTCTTAAGACCTGTCGCCAGTATCGCCTCGGTGCCGCGATCGACCGGGAGGTTGCTGGAAGGCAGCAGCCCGTGTGGCGGCCAGTTTCCCACTAACCTTACGGCTTCGCCCACCGCATCCATCGCCTCACTGGCGTCGACCTGGTCGAAGCTGAAGAGGTCTGCTCCGGTTTCGGGAATCAAGTCGAGCATGGGGGTCGTATCTCCACAGACATGCAGGGTGACGTCCAGGTCATAGCGGTGCAGGTGCGCGATAAACTTCTGCTGGTAGGGCTGTGCGAAGCGGCTGTAAGTTTCCCTCGATAAAACGCTGCCTGAAGCCAAGGGATCGACCAACATCGGCAAGGCTCCGGCCAGGAGGCACTCGTCGCTGAAGCGGATGGCGGCTTTCAAGGATACATCCAGCAGTTGATGAGCCTGTTGTGGTTCGAGGATAGTGTCCATGAGAAACTCTTCGACGCCCCGTAGTCCCGCCGCCGTTGTAAATGGGCAGGGGATGAAGGCGAAAATCGGGAGGACGTCTCCGGCGGCGCGGTACATCCGGTCAATGGCTTCCAGGTAAACGGGGAGTCTTCCCTGTGAGGTGGGATCGGGAATGCGCAGGTCAGCAATCATAGCTCCGTTGGTGATCAGGGGCTGATCCAGGATGGGCACTTCGAACTCCCGCAGGTGATACCGGCTGCCCATCGCCTCCGCGATGATGCCCACGTCCGTGAAGACGGACAGCCCCTCGTGTCCGTAGGTGCGCTGCGCCTCCATCTGAGCCTCGGCCAGCGTTCTCCCGTCGGTGCAGTACTCGATCAGGTTGCAGTCGTAGATCCGCGCCGCGTGGGACGTCACCAGTGGGTACACTGGCGGCCGGTCGGGGAACTCGTCGATCAACAGCAGTCCCCAGCGCTCTCGAGGATTCATCTTACCCGGCACGACGTCTCTTCCTCGATTGCAACGATTCCATGAAGGCTTCCATCCTGTTGAAAATCTGGGATTGCAGTCGCTGCTTGCCCGGGGCAACGACGTCGAAGGAGAGTACTGGAACACCGACACGGCGTAGCGCCGCAACGATCGGAGCGGTCTCGTAGGGGCAATGCGTCGAACCGAAAACGCCCGAAATGATGACTCCGTCCGCTTCGCATTGGCGCACCTGATCCGCCACCAGCCTGACCCGGTAATCCGATGAACCGATCAGTGTGGCTTCCAAGTGGGCTTCGGCCAGGGCTTCGAAAGGATCCTTCTCCGCATCCAGCATCGGCGTGGTCTGTTGGATCAGATATTCCGACCCAACGATCCGGCCTCCCAGTTCTTCAATGTAATTCATCAGCAGCGGGTCCGCCGGCGGAGTCACCCAGACCAGCCGCAGATCCTGACCGGCATAACCCCCTTCGTTTTCAGCTCGCCCTTTTATCAGATCTCTGAATTCTGTCAGGACGGCGGTGCATTCGTCCAGGTCGCCGTAATAGGAGAGCGCCGCGAATTCCGCGTTCATCATTTCGATGGCGCCCATCGGACTGGCGTTTGATTTCGCCAGCAGCCCCCTCGTTTCGGCGATCAGAGACCTCAGCCGGTTGACCTTACTCACCGTTTCCCTGAAACGGTCCAGCGAAAAAGTTGTACCGGTGACCTCTTCGAGCCTCCGGGTGAGGGTGCGGTACTGTTCTTTCAGGTAACCGAGCAGTCGAACCCGGTCGGAGTCCGTGTCGTGTCGGTGCGGCAATTCGAAGTAGTGAATGTCTATGCCCAGGTTTTCTGCTTCGCTCATCACCACCGCCATGTCATCGCAGGTAGCTCCGACCGTGCCCACGCAGAGATCGGGCTTTGGAAAGTAAGCCTTCTTCGAAAACGCACCCAGAGATGCCCGCACGAAGCAGCAGTCTTCGCCCATTCCCAATTGTCCCGCTTCGTTGAAGAGAACCCGAGACTCCATCAGAAACGGTGTCCACCAGAGGCAATCGGGATAAAAAGCGATGGTATCGGGGAAGGAATAGATCAGTGGGGTCACCGCTCCCAGGTCGCCCATGGCTGCGACAACCTTCATTCCAGCCTGCCGGGCGCGAAAAATCCGCTCCCCCTCCGACAACATGAATCCCCACAGCCGCAAGGCAGCCTGGGAGTTATCAAATTTCAATTTGCGCAGCAACCGGTTGCCGTAGGCGACATGCGTTGAGGGCGGGAAGAGGTATCTTGACCACTCCACACCGGGCAGATGCCGGTAGTACCGAGTCGCATCGACCCGATCGTCGGGTACCTGCAGGAACAGCCGGTGCCATTCCCGGAAATCGATCTGCCGGGCTTCACTCATGCGCTCCGCCTCGATTTCATCTTCAGCATCTCGATGAAAGCTCCCGTGCGGGTGCGGAAATTCTCCACCGCCGGTGAGGTCAGATCGTCGTCCACGATCAGGACGGGCGCCTGCAGCTCCCGCTTCATCCGTTCGGACAGAAGCCCCCAGGGATGGCAGTACTTGACGGAACGATGGACCACACCTTCAACGCGCCGCTCGGCCATCAATTCCCGGATGTAATCGATCGCCGGCGTCAGCGGGCGGCGGTGTGGACAGAGGTTGTCTTCTACGTAGGTCAGGTACAATTGCTGAACGGGATCACCCCCTTCCTGAGTCTGCCGGTGAAACACCCTGTCCCCGAGACAGGTGGCATCGGCGACCACACGGGATCCGTTGCTCTCGATGATCTCGAGCTCCCAGACTCCCGGGATGCTCCCGGTCAGCATGAGCCGGATATCGACCTTCATCGGAGCTCTGGTGGTGAAGGATTTCAGGAAGGATAAAATCTCTTCCGGCGGAAGGATCGATCGGGCGATATCCTGCAGCAGCACCGTGGGCAGCCTGTCCACGCGACGCAGCCGCATGACTGTCTCCTTCAGATCGTTATGCACGCGGATACGCTTGCTAATCTCGGATTCGGTCGGGGAATGGGCGGTGACCTCTGATACCTTCTCGAAGGCTCTGACCATTTCTCCTCGGAAGTAGTCCGGATCGGCATTCCAGGTCCGGGGCGCGCCGTACAGGATGACCGGGACGTCCAGCAGATCCTTCAGCGTATCCATCAGACGCCGCATCTGATCACAGCAGGCGCCGGCGATGATGGCGTCCAGCCCTTTATAGTGTTCCGTCTCGAGAATCGCCGGAACCGACCGACAGAAGGAACAGCCGTCCGGTCGGATGGGAGTGAAAGCGGAAGGATCGTAGCCAGGGCGAGGAGCGATGCGCACGGCATCCGCTCCACAGGCTTCGATATATTCGGGCGGAACGCGCAGGCAGATGTAGCCTACCCTGGGTCGAATCCCGGCGCTTGACGCCCTGTAGCGTGCCTCTATCTCATCGAATTCAGTCCCGGTGCTGCTGTCTGCTCGAATTCTCATGGTATTATTCGTGTGTTTTTTCCTGAATCAGCCTCAGGAAAAGACATGTTGGCGATGTAGACCTCCTGGAATCTCGGGTGGTCACCGAGGTTGACAACGCGAACACTCTTCTGCAGGTTCAGAGCGCGTTCCCGGTCATCATCGCTGCCCAGACCAAGCATCGCGCCGCGGCCCGCCGCGTTGTCGATAAAGCTGACTTTCTCACGAATGACGGCTGGAATCAATCCGATTTCCATGGTTGCTTCCGGATCGATGCGGTTGCCGAAGGAGCCGGTGAGGATGATTTCGTCCAGTCGATCCGGATGCAGGTCGGCTTCATCCAGCAGAATTTCAATTCCCGCCGCCACTGCCCCTTTGGCGTACTGGAACTTGCGTACGTCATCCTGGATGATACTGGGGGAAGTGGCTTTCCCCTCCTTGATCGTCCACCGCCGCTGGCCTTCAGGATCTTTTGCCAGCAGTCCGGTGCGATCCATAATAGACTTTTTCAGAAGCATAGCCAATGCCGAAATGTACCCGGAACCGCAGAATCCCTTCGGCTGCCCGCCGCCGATGACATAAGGTTCACCATCACTGGAGAATCCCTCGACGGCACCACTAAGGGCCGGCATACCGTGGCGCATCCCCACCCCTTCGAAAGCTGGACCTGCGGCTGTGGATGTGGCTGAGAGATCACCGTCTGTGGCCATGACAATCTCACCGTTGGTCCCGAAATCGACCAAGAGACGGTTTCCCGGATCCTTATCCAGGCGTGCCGCGAGAATCGCTGCCGTGATATCCCCGCCGATGAAACCCTGAATGACCGGACAGATGTCACAGCGGCAGGCTGAATCCAATCCGAGCCAATCCGGATCGATGGGGAGGATCCCTTTGCCCTCCAGGGGACTTCGGAAGGGAGCTCTCTCGAGACCTTCTCCAGCACGCCCGGTGAAAAGGTGAACCATGGGCGTGTTGCCCGCCAGGAAGATTCTGCGCAGATCTATTCTGTCAGCGTCGCCTTCTATCAGAAGAGTATTAATACCCTCGGCGATCCCCTGCCGGATGACCTCCGCTAGTTCATCCCGGCGGATGTCCGATTTGGCGAGATCCAAACGAGTCATCACGTCGCCGCCGTAACGAACCTGGGGATTTAAAAAGCTATGCTGTGCGGCGATTCTGCCCTCGGAAAGATCGACCAGATAGAGGGCCACGGCGGTCGTCCCCAAATCCACCGCGATGCCGTAACCGCCGTCGTCCGATGCGGGCGGCTGAAAACCTTGCACGGTCTTGTCCACGTCCCAGGCACTTTCAATCCTGAGGCTTACCCGGGCATTTCCTTTTACCTTGTGGAGACAGGCCAGCCGGATGGAACTGCCGGTGCCCAGAAGTTCTTCTTCGCGCTGGAGACTGCCGGGCGGATTTCCATGAAACTCGATGCGGCATTGCCCGCACTGTCCCTTGCCGCCACAGTTCTGCGGAAAATAGTATCCGGCGCAGCTCAGCGCAGACCGGAAGGTCTCGCCGGGATTCGCTTCGATCTTATGACCGTCCGGCTCAATTGTTATTTTGAATAAATTTCTCTCCAACGGGTTTCTTTTCCCGAAAATGAGTGATCAATGACTCATCATAGCTTGAACGAGTTTGGGATCAGCGTTGGCCGGCAGGTCGCATCCCGTTGATAGCACGTACGGTTGCAGCATCGCGCCCCGACTCGTTCTCGCTGCTTCACGAACTGACTCCGCGGAGCCTCTTACAAATAAGTCTGTCGGTATAAAACCCATGGGAATTGTTTCTGGTAAATCTTCCCACATATCTTCTTTCCAGTCTTCAAAACTCAACAGATCCAGCTTGAGATCCGCCAGTTCGGATCCCAGCATGGCGATCTCCCCGCAGATGTGCAGACACCCGAAAGAACCATTTTCTGTGGCCATATCGAAGAGTCTCTGCAGGTAAGGCAGGGCAAATCGGCGGAAGTTCCGTTTGCCGATCAGCCCTCCCGAGGCGATGGGTGCCCCCACAAAGGGAATAAATCCCGCCTTAAGAACGGCGGACATCAGCTGCTGCTGATTTCTGCAGCAGATTTCCAGGACGCGCTCAACAGCATCTGGATCCAGCAGCAGCTTCTCGAGAAACGCTTCCGTCCCCAGAGTCATGGCAGCCAGGCTGAAGGGATCCTTCATGGAAAAGAAAATTGTGAAGTCGCCGCCCCGCGCCTGGCGGCAGATCTCCGCGGCGTGAAACAGCTCGGGCAGCCTGCCTTCAACCGTCATGTCAACCCTGCCGATCTCTTCCCAGGTGAGCTGCTTGACGGGCTGCGGATTCCGGTCGGGAAGGTATTCGAGCTTGACTCCCATCGCTTCAACTTCCACCGATACGTCGGCGAAGACGATGATAAAATCGGAGCCGTAAAGTTGCTGCGCTTTCAACAATCCTTCAGCCAGCAGTTCTCCACTGTGGCACACCTCACTCAAGGGCTCGTCCAGAAGATGCGCCAGGTGATCCGCCGCAATCATCGGTCCCGAAACCGACGTTGCCCCTTTTGAGAGCGGGAAAAGTTTGTCGAAAGTCTCACGCTTCAAGAGGAATTCCCATCAACTCGTGGGCGCCGATTACCGCTTCGCGGGCGTCTTTTCCGTAAAAATGCGCCTCGATGGATCTGGCGAAATCGGCGTTGACCGGAGCGCCGCCAACCATGATCTTCGTCCTCGAATTTTCCCGGCGCAGCGCCGCCACGACCTCGGCCATGCTGTCCATGGTGGTCGTCATCAGCGTGGAGAGCGCGGCGATGTCAGGTTTCTCTTCGATAACAGCTGAGGTAAACTTTTCGACTGAGGCGTTCTTACCCAGGTCGACGATCCGAAACCCGGCCGCCTCCAGCATGATTTTGACGATGTTCTTGCCGATGTCGTGAAAATCGCCCTGGGCGACGCCGATCACGATGGTCCCCTTGTTGCCGATCTTGCCTTCGACGACCTTGTCTTTTAAGATGTCGAAGCCGGCATACATGGCCCGGGAACAGACCAGAACTTCGGGGACGAAATACTCTTTGCAGGCGAAAAGTTCGCCTACCCGATTCATACCCGCGGCCAGACCCTTTTCGATCGCAATTTCGGGAGGTAGCCCCTTTTCGAGGACCTGTTCAGCCAGCCGTTTGACTTCTTCCGCCTGCATGGCCACTACTGCGTGAGCAATTTTTCTGTAAAACTCGTCCATTCTTTACAACCTGAAGGTTAGGTTAGTGGCGAATCGCCAGGACGGGATATTCATCCCGCCAGCAGCACCACAGCGACCACCGCGAATAAAATCCCCAGCGATTTTTTGAGGGTCAAAGGTTCCGACAACAGGATAAATGCCAGGATGGACGCCACGGCCACGTATAGCGATGTGATGGGGATGACCGTCGAAGCCTGTCCTCGGGCGATTGCCAGAAAGAAATAAATGAATCCCAGAGCGCCGGCGACTCCCGCGCCCAGACCGATCAGGTGCCAGGTATCCATTTTTATTTTAATGGGTCCCGTGGCTAAACCGCCGGCCAAAGTACAGACAGCGAAGTAGATCATCATGGTTTGCCAGGGGACTTTCTCGGCACCCAGCTTGGTCAGGAATCCCCACAAACCCCAGAAGAAAAGGGCGAAGAGGGAGGGTCTCAGCCACCCTCCCCCTGTCAGTAAGTCTAACATGGTTCTCCTATTTCTTGGCGATAAAGCGACCTCGGCCCATTTTGCCCTCGTGAGCTTTCTCGCCCATGAAAGCCATCTCGCCGCCCATCCCTTGGAAGAGCTCCAGGTCATCCCCGATAATCTTCAAGGCGTCGTAGGTCAGTTGGTCGGTGAGCATTTTAATGTAAAAGTCAACGTACGATGCGAACTCAGGCGTCAGATCCTCCGCTGAAATCAGCGTCAAGCCGGTTTTCTGAATGAGGGTTTTATATCCTTCCAGATTCTGCATGTAGGGAAATTTCATGAAGGTGTTGATGCGCCTGGCCTCCTCGTCCGAGAGCCCTGTCGGTCCCTCGATCCAGTCGGTGAAGGCGAGCACGCCGCCAGGCTTTAAGACTCTGGCGGCTTCGGATACGAGTCGGTCCTTGTCATCCACGTAACACCAGGCATCTTCCCCCCAGACAAAATCGAAAGTCTCGTCGGGCCAGGGGATCTCCGTTACATCTCCGAGTCGGAACTCATTCTTGTCGGCAACTCCTTCCGCTTGAGCGCGTTCCTGCGCCTTCTGGTGCATGGTCTGAGTGCCGTCCAGGCCGCACATGGTGACGCCGAAATTCTTGGTCAAAAACCGGCAGCCGGCACCCAGGGCGCTGCAGAGGTCGAGGCCTTTCCAGCCTTGCTGGATGCCCGCCTTCTGGGCCAGTTCCATCGAGGTCTTGAATCCGCCGACGTGGATCTGTTCACCCATGATGAGTTCCCAGAGCACGCCTTCAGGGCCGTCATAGACAATATTAACGTCTTTGAGAGTAATGTTTAACCGCTCCATACTTCCTCCGTTTGAATTGTGGTTGGAATACAGTTGGGTACAAGGTGTAGTAAGGCTGTCGTGGCGGGGCGGTTAAAAGTGAGGTACTACGGAGGAAGCTCTGAATTAGCTACATAGGCTCCTCCTTCCACTCGCTCTCACCGCGCCGCTGCAGAGCGCCCGCGATCTGCGGGCACCGTCATCTGCTCAAAGGCACGAGATCATTGATTTTCCTCTCCTTATCGTGTTCGGTATAGTGATTATTTGCCTCTTTGAGATTCTTATAGGCCTCAGTCGGCCTATATAATATAATAAATCTATCGCGCAGATGGAACAGTTTTTTTATTTTTTTAACTTTTTGTCGTCAGAGCCTTGATCAGCGCTAAAAATTCCTCTGTGTCGATCGGTTTTGAAAGGTATCCTTCAGGCGGGGGAACCGGATTGCCGCTGGAGACGAGTTCCCGATAGTCGTCCGATGTGCCGGTGATAAAAATGACCGGGATGTTCTTCCCGGCCTCGTCCAGCTTTATTTCACTGTACAGCTTCACTCCCGACTTCTCGGGCATGGCTATGTCCAGGGTGATAAGGTCGGGCTTCGATGCTTTGAGCTTAGCTAATCCTTCCTCCGCATCGTAGGCGATAACGGATTTGTAGCCGTGATCCTCCAGCACGGATGAAAAGTATATGCAGGTATCCGGCTCGTCATCGATGATCAGTACAGTAATCTTATCCTTGACCATGATGGATTCCCGGTAAGCTGGTGAGGTCTGCTTTTCTGGATCGGGATCAACTGCTGTCTGAATCCGGCGCTTCGGGCAGATCTGCTGAAGTGTCCCCCTTGTCGATGGGACGGTTCCGGGGCAGGGAAACGATAAACCGGGTTCCCTCGCCCTCCCGGGACTCCAGGGTGATCGACCCGCCGTGTGATTGAGCGATTTTATTTGAAATAAATAGACCCAGCCCGGTCCCCTCGGTCCCTTTCGAAGAGAAGAAGAGACTGAAGGCTTTCTCGCGGGTCTCCTGGTCCATACCGATACCGTTATCTTCTATTTCGAAGCGGATGTGATCGATATCCCCCTTCAGGCTCAACTTGACCTGGTGTTCCGTCTTTTTCTGATCCAGTCGGCAAGCATCCAGCGAATTCTCGGCTAAATTGACTAGCAGAGTGCGGATGGCTTTAGCATCCGCTTCGAAATCGCCCACTTCCGGGTCGATCAATTTCTCTATCGTTACTCCTGTATCGGCGGCTTTGGGATCTATGACTCCGCAGACCTCTTCCAAGACCTGCGTTCCGGACAG
Organism: candidate division LCP-89 bacterium; assembly: GCA_025774735.1. The sequence continues at coordinate 18,671 of JALGZU010000023.1, forward strand.
TTCCTCCCAGTTAGGTTCCCTGTCTTTGGCATAGTACAGAATGTCAAGTACCATGCTCCGGATGCGCTTGACGTTTCTGAGAACGATCTCCCAGCCCTTTTTGATCCGGGTATCGTCATCCTTCTGCAGTCCGTTATCCACGAGGTAAATGCCGCCGTCAAGGCCGTTGATGAGGCCTTTCAAACCGTGGGAAATCGAACTGATTAACATGCCGATGGAGGCGAGCTGGGATTGAAGTTCCCGGATTTTCGTTATGTTGGCGCTCATCTCCATTACGCTGGTGATCTTGCCTTCGAAATTCCGGATCGGCGCCGTGTGCACCAGCACATTTATCGGTTCACCCTTGCTTGAGGTGACCACCTCTTCGTGGACATACAGTTTCCCATCTTTGAAAGACTGCCGGACCATGCAGGGGACACACTCCTCGGAGCGGTGTTTGTAAACATCATAGCATTTGCGGCCGAGGTTGAGTCCGAAATCCTCGCGGAACATGCGGTTGGCGTCGATAATTTTCAGGTCGGTATCCTGGATGGAGATGTAACAGGGGACCTGCTCGAAGAGGAATTGGTAGCGTTTCTGGCTCTCCCTGAGTTGCGTCTGCAGCGCCTTGATGTCGGTAATGTCGGTGGACATTTCCAGCACCTGGACGATTTTCCCCTCTTCATCACGGATCGGCTTGGTGTA